>NZ_VNXM01000073.1:0-88903 GCF_009820205.1 Escherichia sp. HH26CH | reverse complement strand
GCAGAGAAAACTGGCCGATTTTCTCTGCACAGGAGGGATAATACAAGGCCTGATAAGCGTAGCGCATCAGGCAGTTTGGCGTTTGTCATCAGAGCCAACCACGTCCGCAGACGTGGGTGGTATTCAGATAACGTCGATTTCAGCGACTGACGGGTAAATCCAGCTTGGGCGGAACGGCATACTGTCGATATCGTCGAGCGATGAAACACCAGAAAGCACCAGAATCGTCTCCAGACCGGCCTGGAAGCCCGCCAGAATGTCGGTGCGCAAGTTATCGCCGACAATCACCGTTTCTTCCGAATGCGCCTGCATTTTGTTTAATGCTGCGCGGATGATCCACGGACTCGGCTTACCAACATAGAACGGTTTACGTCCGGAGATTTTTTCGATCCCCGCGCATAGCGCGCCACAGGCCGGATAAAAACCGCGCCCGTGGGTGTCCGGGTTGGTGGCGATAAAGCGTGCACCGTTAGCGACGAAATAGGCTGCTTTATGCATCATGTCCCAGTTGTAGGAACGCGTTTCGCCAACAATCACAAAATCAGGGTTCACATCGGTAATAGTGAAACCGGCTTTGTACAGTTCATGAATCAGTGCGCCTTCGCCCACCACATACGCTTTCTTACCTTCCTGGCGACGCAGGAAATCGGCGGTCGCCATCGCGGAGGTATAAAACACGCTGTCCGGCACATCGACACCCGCAGTGGCAAAGCGGTTCGCCAGATCTTGCCCGGTCTGCGAAGGATAGTTGGTCAGCAACACCAGCGGCAGGCCTTTATCCATAATCCCGTGCAAAAATTCCGCTGCACCCGGTACGGCGACGTTATCGTGCATCAGCACGCCGTCGATATCGCAAATTACATTTTTAATGGTCATGGACTACCCAGAATATTGACAACAATAAGCGCCACTATAAAAGCACATTAATTTTCCAGCAAATGCTGGAGCAAAATACCGTTGAGCATGGCGCGTTTTACCAGCGCAAAAGCGCCGATTGCCGAGCGGTGATCCAGCTCAGAACGTACCACCGGCAGATTAGTACGAAACGCCTTCAGCGACTGGGTATTAATGCAGCTTTCAATAGCAGGGAGCAGCACTTTATCGGCTTCGGTGATTTCACCGGCAATAACAATTTTTTGCGGATTAAATAAGTTGATAGCAATGGCGATGGTTTTACCCAGATGACGACCAACATATTCAATCACTTCCGACGCCAGACCGTCGCCTTTGTTCGCGGCTTTGCAGATAGTTTTGATGGTGCAGTCGTCCAGCGGCACGCGACTCTGGTAGCCCTGCTTTAACAGATTCAACACCCGCTGTTCAATGGCGGCATTGGCAGCGATAGTTTCCAGACAACCGAAGTTGCCGCAGTGGCAGCGTTCACCCAACGGTTCGACCTGAATATGACCAATTTCACCGACGTTGCCGTTGCGACCGATAAAAATGCGCCCGTTAGAGATAATCCCTGCCCCGGTTCCGCGATGGACACGCACCAGAATGGAATCTTCGCAATCCTGACTTGCACCGAAGTAGTGCTCTGCCAGTGCCAGACTGCGGATATCGTGGCCGACAAAACAGGTCACTTTAAAACGTTCTTCCAGTGCTTCTACCAGTCCCCAGTTTTCTACCTGAATATGCGGCATGTAATGAATTTTGCCGCTGTCCGGGTCAACAAGTCCTGGCAGGATCACGGAAATGGCGATCAGCTCGCGCAGTTTGCGCTGGTAGCTATCAATAAACTGAGCAATGGCATTCAGCAGGGCATGTTCCAGCGTCTGCTGGGTACGTTCTGGCAGCGGGTAATGTTCTTCTGCCAGCACTTTGCTGCTGAGATCAAACAGGGTGATGGTGGCGTCGTGACGACCAAGCCGTACGCCGATTGCGTGGAAATTGCGGGTTTCGGTGACGATAGAGATAGCGCGGCGGCCCCCGGTGGAGGCCTGCTGATCAACTTCTTTAATCAGCCCGCGTTCGATAAGCTGACGCGTAATTTTTGTTACGCTGGCGGGGGCAAGCTGGCTTTGCTCGGCAATCTGAATCCGCGAGATTGGCCCGTACTGGTCAATCAGGCGATAAACCGCCGCGCTGTTAAGCTGTTTTACGAGATCAACATTACCTATCTGAGCTTGTCCGCCTGGTGTCATACTTTCTCTTATTGAGTTACGACCTCGTTACCGTTAACGATGGTCTTGGTGATTTTAAAATCAGGTGTGAATGCAGTCAGGTTGGCTACTTTACCTGCGGCGAGTGTACCGAGACGTTTTTCAACGCCAATCGCACGCGCCGGATAGAGCGTCGCCATACGCAGCACTTCATCCAGTGCGATACCACAATGTTCGACCAGATTACGCACGCCTTCAATCATGGTTAAGGATGAACCGCTTAACGTACCGTTCTCATCCACACAAAGTCCGTTACGGTAGTATATTGTTTTACCCGCAAAAATGAACTGTTCAATGTTGGCACCTGCTGGTGCGGTGGCGTCGGTAACCAGGCACAGTTTGTCGCCTTTCAGACGTTTAGCGTTGCGAATGTTGGCGTAATCAACATGCAGGCCATCAGCGATAATACCGCAATAAATGTCAGCTTCGTCGAGAATCGCGCCCGCCAGGCCCGGTTCACGACCGGTAATATACGGCATCGCGTTATACAGATGAGTGGCAAAGGTAATCCCCGCGCGGAAACCGGCTTTTGCTTCTTTCAACGTCGCGTTGGAGTGACCGGCAGAAACCACAATCCCGGCATTTGCCAGTTTACTGATCACTTCCGCAGGAACCATTTCCGGTGCCAGCGTCACTTTGGTAATGACGTCGGCGTTCTCACACAGGAAATCGACCAGCGCGGCATCAGGCTTACGCACAAAATTCGGATTATGGGTGCCTTTTTTTACCAGATTCAGCCACGGACCTTCCAGATGCAGACCTAACGCCTGATTCGGATGTTTTGCCAGGTACTCGCGCATAACGCGCACGCCCTGTTTCATCAGCTCGTCGCTGGTGGTGATAAGCGTCGGCAAATAGTTAGTACAGCCTGATTTCTCATTGGCTTTCTGCATGATTTCCAGCGTTTCTACGCTGACCGCTTCAGCAGTATCGTTAAACTGCACGCCGCCGCAGCCGTTTAACTGCACATCGATAAAACCGGGGGAGAGAATGGCCCCGTTCAGTGAACGTTGTTCGATCTCTGGCGGCAGTTCCGCTACCGGACAGACGCTTTTAATCAGGCCATCAGCGATAACAACCGCGTGGTCATCAAGAAATTCGTGACCGGTAAAGATCCGGCCCTGGGTTAATGCATACATTCTGACCCCCGATTTAAAAAAATATTGCCCTGAGCAATGCGTCAGGGCAGGGATAATAATTACAGACCTTTGATATTTTCTGCTTCTAACTCATTGAAATATTTTAAAGTCTTAACTTTCAGCTCCATGGTGGAAGGTTCATCGCACACCATGATGGCTTTCGGATGCAGTTGCAGACAGCTGATGGTCCACATGTGGTTCACGCAACCTTCAACGGCGGCTTGCAGCGCCAGTGCTTTCTGGCTGCCCAGCACCAGAATCATTACTTCTTCGGCATCCAACAATGTACCAACACCGACAGTCAGGGCATATTTTGGCACCTGATTGACATCGTTATCAAAGAAACGAGAGTTCGCGACGCGAGTGTCATGAGTCAGGGTTTTGATACGAGTACGAGAAGCCAGAGAAGACGCTGGTTCGTTAAATGCAATATGACCGTCGTTACCTACACCGCCCATAAACAGATGAATTTTTCCGTAAGAACGGATTTTTTCTTCATACTGGCGGCACTCGGCGTCGATATCCGGGGCGTTGCCGTTGAGAAGATTGATATTTTCTGCTGGAATATCAACGTGATCGAAGAAGTTACGGTGCATAAAGCTGTAGTAGCTTTCCGGATGCTCTTTCGGCAGACCGACATATTCGTCCATGTTGAAGGTGACAACGTGCTTAAAGCTGACCTGGCCTGCTTTATGCATTTCGACTAACGCTTTATAGGTGGTCATCGGCGTGCCGCCAGTCGGCAGGCCCAGAACAAACGGACGATCGGCAGTCGGTTTGAACGCATTGATACGATTGACGATATGGCGAGCAGCCCATTTGCCGACCTGTTCAGCGGTAGTCAGGGGGATCAGTCTCATTATTCACCTCAGTAAGTAAAATGTAAGCCGTTGGCGGATTAGGCATCTTTAAGCGTAACCTGGATTTGCGCAGACAGGCGTCAATCCGACCTGATTTTTTGAATGATAAAATAAGTTTTCTGGTTTAGCCAGTAAAAGGGAGTGATGATAACGATATTTGGTGACAAAACTCACAAAAGACACGCGTTTAATTTGCGATACGAATTAAATTTTCACACACTCTGTAGCAGATGATCTAACAATCTGATTACAGAACATCGGCAGTACAATTTGCAGCAAAATAAAAATACGGCTTTAAACGAGCCAAATAGGGTTCTCGTAGGGGGAATAAGATGAATATTTTAGGTTTTTTCCAGCGACTCGGTAGGGCGTTACAGCTCCCTATCGCGGTGCTGCCGGTGGCGGCACTGTTGCTGCGATTCGGTCAGCCAGATTTACTTAACGTTGCGTTTATTGCCCAGGCGGGCGGTGCGATTTTTGATAACCTCGCATTAATCTTCGCCATCGGTGTGGCATCCAGCTGGTCGAAAGACAGCGCAGGTGCGGCGGCGCTGGCGGGTGCGGTCGGTTACTTTGTGTTAACCAAAGCGATGGTGACCATCAACCCAGAAATTAACATGGGTGTACTGGCGGGTATCATTACCGGTCTGGTCGGTGGTGCTGCCTATAACCGTTGGTCCGATATTAAACTGCCGGACTTCCTGAGCTTCTTCGGCGGCAAACGTTTTGTGCCGATCGCCACCGGCTTCTTCTGCCTGGTGCTGGCGGCCATTTTTGGTTACGTCTGGCCACCGGTACAGCACGCTATCCATGCAGGCGGCGAATGGATCGTTTCTGCGGGCGCGCTGGGTTCCGGTATCTTTGGTTTCATCAACCGTCTGCTGATCCCAACCGGTCTGCATCAGGTGCTGAACACCATCGCCTGGTTCCAGATTGGTGAATTCACCAACGCGGCGGGTACTGTTTTCCACGGCGACATTAACCGCTTCTATGCCGGTGACGGCACCGCGGGGATGTTCATGTCCGGCTTCTTCCCGATTATGATGTTCGGTCTGCCGGGCGCGGCGCTGGCGATGTACTTCGCAGCACCGAAAGAGCGTCGTCCGATGGTTGGCGGTATGCTGCTTTCTGTTGCTGTTACTGCGTTCCTGACCGGTGTGACTGAGCCGCTGGAATTCCTGTTCATGTTCCTTGCACCGCTGCTGTACCTCCTGCACGCACTGCTGACGGGTATCAGCCTGTTTGTGGCAACGCTGCTGGGTATCCATGCTGGCTTCTCCTTCTCTGCGGGGGCTATCGACTACGCGTTGATGTATAACCTGCCGGCCGCCAGCCAGAACGTCTGGATGCTGCTGGTGATGGGGGTTGTGTTCTTCGCTATCTACTTCGTGGTGTTCAGTGTGGTTATCCGCATGTTCAATCTGAAAACGCCGGGTCGCGAAGATAAAGAAGACGAGATCGTTACTGAAGAAGCCAACAGCAATACCGAGGAAGGCCTGACTCAACTGGCGACCAACTATATTGCTGCGGTTGGCGGTACTGACAACCTGAAAGCGATTGACGCCTGTATCACCCGTCTGCGTCTGACCGTGGCTGACTCTGCCCGCGTCAACGATGCGATGTGTAAACGCCTTGGTGCTTCTGGGGTGGTAAAACTGAACAAACAAACCATTCAGGTGATTGTCGGCGCGAAAGCGGAATCCATTGGCGATGCAATGAAGAAAGTCGTTGCCCGTGGTCCGGTAGCAGCCGCCTCTGCTGAAACTGCGCCTGCAACTACCGTGCCTGTAGCAAAACCGCAGGCCGTACCAAACGCGGTGTCTGTCGCGGAGCTGGTATCGCCGATTACCGGTGATGTTGTGGCGCTGGATCAGGTTCCTGACGAAGCATTTGCCAGCAAAGCGGTGGGTGACGGTGTGGCGGTGAAACCGACGGATAAAATCGTCGTATCGCCAGCCGCAGGGACAATCGTGAAAATCTTCAACACCAATCACGCGTTCTGCCTGGAAACCGAAAAAGGCGCTGAGATTGTCGTCCATATGGGTATCGACACCGTAGCGCTGGAAGGCAAAGGCTTTAAACGTCTGGTGGAAGAGGGGGCGCAAGTATGCGCAGGGCAACCGATTCTGGAAATGGATCTGGATTACCTGAACGCTAACGCCCGTTCGATGATTAGCCCGGTGGTTTGCAGCAATATCGACGATTTCAGCGGCCTTATCATTAAAGCTCAGGGTCATGTTGTGGCGGGTCAAACGCCGCTGTATGAAATCAAAAAGTAATCTGCTTCATGCCTGATGCGACGCATGACGCGTCTTATCAGGCCTACAAAAGCTCAGTCCAGGTTGGATAAGACGCTTAAGCGTCGCATCCAACAATGACGCAGGACTGGCAAAAGCGGTGGAGATCTTCTCTGCCGCTTTTTTTTTCATCAATCATCCCCATAATCTCAGTGAGATTTTCGATTTTCACTAACTAACAGTTGTCAGCCTGTCCCGCTTATAAGATCATACGCCGTTATACGTTGTTTACGCTTTGAGGAATCCACGATGAGTGAGGCAGAAGCCCGCCCGACTAACTTTATCCGTCAGATCATCGATGAAGATCTGGCCAGTGGTAAGCACACCACAGTACACACCCGTTTCCCGCCGGAGCCGAATGGCTATCTGCATATTGGCCATGCGAAATCTATCTGCCTGAACTTCGGGATCGCCCAGGACTATAAAGGCCAGTGCAACCTGCGTTTCGACGACACTAACCCGGTAAAAGAAGATATCGAGTACGTTGAGTCGATCAAAAACGACGTTGAGTGGTTAGGTTTTCACTGGTCTGGTAACGTCCGTTACTCCTCCGATTATTTTGATCAGCTTCACGCCTATGCTGTTGAACTGATCAATAAAGGTCTGGCGTATGTTGATGAGCTGACGCCGGAACAGATCCGCGAATATCGTGGCACCCTGACTCAGCCGGGTAAAAACAGCCCGTACCGCGACCGCAGCGTTGAAGAGAACCTGGCGCTGTTCGAGAAAATGCGTACCGGCGGTTTTGAAGAAGGTAAAGCCTGCCTGCGCGCGAAAATCGACATGGCTTCGCCGTTTATCGTGATGCGCGATCCGGTGCTGTACCGCATTAAGTTTGCTGAACACCACCAGACCGGTAACAAGTGGTGCATCTACCCGATGTACGACTTCACCCACTGCATCAGCGATGCGCTGGAAGGTATTACACACTCTCTGTGTACGCTGGAGTTCCAGGATAACCGTCGTCTGTATGACTGGGTACTGGACAACATCACCATTCCTGTTCATCCGCGCCAGTACGAATTCTCGCGCCTGAATCTGGAATACACCGTGATGTCCAAGCGTAAGCTGAACCTGCTGGTGACCGACAAGCACGTTGAAGGCTGGGATGATCCGCGTATGCCGACCATTTCCGGTCTGCGTCGTCGTGGTTACACTGCGGCTTCTATTCGTGAGTTCTGCAAACGCATTGGCGTGACCAAGCAGGACAACACCATTGAGATGGCGTCGCTGGAATCCTGCATCCGTGAAGATCTCAATGAAAATGCTCCGCGCGCAATGGCGGTTATCGATCCGGTGAAACTGGTTATCGAAAACTATCAGGGCGAAGGCGAAATGGTCACCATGCCGAACCATCCGAACAAACCTGAAATGGGCAGCCGTCAGGTGCCATTCAGCGGTGAGATTTGGATCGATCGCGCTGATTTTCGCGAAGAAGCTAACAAGCAGTACAAGCGTCTGGTGCTGGGTAAAGAAGTGCGTCTGCGTAATGCTTACGTTATTAAGGCAGAGCGCGTGGAGAAAGATGCCGAAGGCAATATCACCACCATCTTCTGTACTTATGATGCTGACACCTTAAGCAAAGATCCGGCAGATGGTCGTAAAGTGAAAGGCGTTATTCACTGGGTGAGCGCGGCACATGCGCTGCCGGTTGAAATCCGCCTGTACGATCGTCTGTTCAGCGTGCCGAACCCAGGTGCTGCGGATGATTTCCTGTCGGTGATTAACCCGGAATCGCTGGTGATCAAACAGGGCTTTGCTGAACCGTCGCTGAAAGACGCGGTTGCGGGTAAAGCATTCCAGTTTGAGCGTGAGGGTTACTTCTGCCTCGACAGCCGCCATTCTACGGCGGAAAAACCGGTATTTAACCGCACCGTTGGGCTGCGTGATACCTGGGCGAAAGTAGGCGAGTAGTTTTAAGTTCTACCAGGCCGGGTGAGGCATTTACGCCACATCCGGCAAGAAACATAGAAACAGTTTCAAACGCTAAATTGCCTGATGCGCTACGCTTATCAGGCCTACATGATCTCTGCCATATATTGAATTTGCGTGCTTTTGTAGGCCGGATAAGGCGTTCACGCCGCATCCGGCAAGAAATAGCAAACAAACCCAAACGCCGCGCTCCGCGGCGTTTTTTTTCTGCTTTTCTTCGCGAATTAATTCCGCTTCGTAATTTATTCATAAAGCAAATTTAAAATTACAAATCATAATTAAATAAAATGTAAGCGCTTTCATCTTGCTGGAAATTCACGCATTTTTTCTTCAACACACCTTTCAACTACAACTTAAGCCTTGTAACAAAAATCATCAAAATATGTGCGGTTGCTCATGTTCTTACATTCTGGTTACAGAAAGAGATTGATAATTCGCGTCGCGAAAAATAGTCTGTTCCTGTAGTCAGCGAGACTTTTCTCAACGCTACTTTTTTAATTTTTATTTTTTTCGCTGTTCACCTTTGGTGCAGCAATTTATACGTCAAAGAGGATTAACCCATGCGTACGTTTAGTGGCAAACGTAGTACGCTGGCGCTGGCTATCGCCGGTGTTACAGCAATGTCGGGCTTTATGGCAATGCCGGAGGCTCGCGCCGAAGGATTCATCGACGATTCAACCTTAACCGGCGGTATCTATTACTGGCAGCGTGAACGCGACCGTAAAGATGTTACCGACGGCGACAAATACAAAACCAACCTTTCTCACTCCACCTGGAACGCTAACCTCGATTTTCAGTCTGGTTATGCTGCTGATATGTTCGGCCTTGATATTGCGGCGTTTACGGCGATTGAAATGGCGGAAAACGGTGACAGCTCTCACCCGAATGAAATCGCGTTTTCAAAAAGCAATAAAGCCTATGACGAAGACTGGTCCGGCGATAAAAGCGGTATAAGCCTGTATAAAGCAGCGGCCAAATTTAAATACGGTCCGGTGTGGGCGCGGGCAGGTTATATTCAGCCAACCGGTCAGACGCTGTTAGCGCCGCACTGGAGCTTTATGCCGGGTACTTATCAGGGGGCGGAAGCGGGGGCGAATTTTGATTACGGCGATGCTGGTGCGTTGAGTTTCTCCTACATGTGGACCAACGAATATAAAGCGCCGTGGCATCTGGAAATGGATGAGTTTTATCAGAACGATAAAACCACCAAAGTTGATTATCTACACTCCCTTGGGGCGAAGTACGACTTCAAAAATAACTTCGTACTGGAAGCGGCGTTTGGTCAGGCGGAAGGGTATATTGATCAGTATTTTGCCAAAGCCAGCTATAAATTTGATATCGCCGGTAGCCCGTTAACCACCAGCTACCAGTTCTACGGTACGCGCGATAAAGTTGACGATCGCAGCGTCAACGACCTTTACGACGGCACTGCCTGGCTGCAGGCGTTGACCTTTGGTTACCGGGCGGCTGACGTAGTGGATTTGCGTCTGGAAGGCACCTGGGTTAAAGCCGACGGCCAGCAGGGATACTTCCTGCAACGTATGACTCCAACCTACGCTTCCTCGAACGGTCGCCTGGATATCTGGTGGGATAACCGTTCTGACTTCAACGCCAACGGCGAAAAAGCGGTCTTCTTCGGTGCGATGTATGACCTGAAAAACTGGAATCTTCCAGGCTTCGCCATCGGCGCTTCCTACGTTTACGCATGGGATGCTAAACCCGCTACCTGGCAGAGCAATCCGGATGCGTACTACGACAAGAACCGGACTATTGAAGAGTCTGCATACAGCCTGGATGCGGTCTACACCATTCAGGACGGTCGTGCTAAAGGCACGATGTTCAAACTGCACTTCACCGAATACGACAACCACTCCGACATCCCAAGCTGGGGCGGTGGTTACGGTAACATCTTCCAGGATGAGCGCGACGTGAAATTCATGGTAATCGCACCATTCACCATCTTCTGATGCCCGACGCGGCAGGTTTTGTGCCTGCCGCACGTTTGAGGAATTTGCAATGAAAAAACTGATTCTCATCGCCATGATGGCATCGGGGCTGGTGGCTTGTGCACAATCAACCGCGCCACAGAAAGACAGTCGTCTGAAAGAGGCATACAGCGCCTGTATCAACACCGCACAAGGTTCGCCGGAAAAAATTGAAGCCTGCCAGAGCGTGTTAAACGTGCTGAAGAAAGAGAAACAACATCAGCAGTTTGCCGACCAGGAAAGTGTACGCGTACTGGATTATCAGCAGTGTCTGCGTGCAACGCAAACCGGAAATGACCAGGCAGTGAAAACCGATTGTGATAAGGTCTGGCAGGAAATTCGCAGCAATAACAAATAAGTGAGAGCTGTAACTCTCGCTTTTCTTATTTCCCTTGCATAAAAAAGCCAACCCGCAGGTTGGCTTTTCTCGTTCAGACTGGCTTATTTGCCTTCGTGCGCGTGCTCATCTTCGCGGCAATCGCCTTCGGCACAGTGACCGTAAAGATAGAGACTGTGGTTAGTCAGGCGAATGCCATGTTTTGCGGCAATTTCACGCTGACGCGCTTCGATGGAATCATCACTAAATTCGATAACCTTGCCGCAGTCGAGGCAGATCAGGTGATCGTGGTGATGTTGCTGTGTCAGTTCAAATACGGATTTACCGCCTTCAAAATTGTGGCGGGTGACGATACCAGCGTCGTCAAACTGGTTCAGTACGCGATATACCGTAGCCAGACCAATTTCTTCACCCATATCGATCAGACGTTTGTATAAATCTTCCGCACTGACGTGATGGTTGTCCGGCTCCTGAAGAACTTCCAGGATTTTTAAACGAGGAAGCGTTACTTTCAGGCCAGCTTTCTTTAGGGCGGTATTGTTATCAGTCATGCGGAATCTGTCCTGTTACTAAGCGGTTCACTTCATTAGGAGAAGTGACAGAATTTGCTCTTGAGATAATGCGTATCATTATAGAATTGCCACGCCTAAATGAAAACCACAAGTCCCTGGCAAATATTGTTAATAAAAACGTGGCTAAGCTTACATTTACAACGGCAAGGCCACTTGAACACCGGGACATTGTACAGGTACAACAGCAAAAGTTACAAATTTGTAGCAATTATTTTGATTGGCATTATCTATTAATACGGCGTAGACATGAGTCTACGCCGCATCACATCAGGCATTGAGAATTTCGTCGAGATGCAATTCTTCAGAAATCTGTTTAACCCATTTTTCTACACGTTCAGCGGTCAGTTCCGGCTGACGGTCTTCGTCGATAGCCAGACCGACAAAGTGGTCGTCATCTGCCAGACCTTTTGATGCTTCGAAATGGTAGCCCGCAGTTGGCCAGTGACCAACGATGGTTGCACCGCGCGGTTCAATGATGTCGCGGATGGTGCCCAATGCGTCACAGAAGTATTCAGCGTAATCTTCCTGGTCACCACAACCAAACAGCGCAACCAGTTTGCCATTGAAATCAATCTCTTCGAGAGTCGGGAAGAAGTCATCCCAGTCACACTGCGCTTCGCCGTAATACCAGGTTGGGATGCCCAGCAGCAGAATGTCATATGCTTCCAGATCTTCTTTGCTGCTTTTTGCAATGTCATGGACATCGGCAACGTCTTTACCAAGCTGTTTTTGAATCATTTTTGCGATATTTTCGGTATTACCGGTGTCGCTGCCGAAAAAGATGCCAGTGATAGCCATGAGTGAAATAACCTCTTGAAACTTATTGAAATGGGGGTGGAAAATTGCCCACGGATAAAGGCAATCATAGCAGAACAGGCAGTCTTGCGGAATCAGCAAACGAGCAGGACTGCACACTGTGCTACATGAAAGTGGAAATTTAAACGATGCCCTGACTACGCAGCGCCGCCAGTTGCTGCATTAACATCTCTTCGATCAGTTCGCTACGGCTCATATTGCGCGATTCCGCCAGCTCGTTCAGCGCCTCGACAGCTTCCGCGTTCAGCTTCAGTTCGACACGCTTAAGGCCACGTACTTTGTCGCGTTTTAGCTGGTTGCGTTTATTAATACGCAGCTGTTCATCGCGCGAAAGCGGATTAGTTTTCGGTCGTCCCGGTCGACGCTCGTGCGCGAACAGATCTAATGTCGTACGGTCCGTTTGTTCTTTGGCCATGATCTTGGTGACTTCGGGGGAAACAATCAGCCAGGCGCCTGCCCGGATGGATAGCGCGCCATAATACATCAGCGCGATGAGTCACGCCAACGCCCACGCGCGGAAAGCGACGCGGACGCTGGGTTTTTAATCAGTTACGTTAATCATTGAGATAGCGACGGATAGCGCGTAATACCGCATCCGGTTTTTCAGCATGGACCCAGTGACCCGCGCCAGCAATCACATGCGCTCGTGCCTGTGGAAATTGTGTCAGTAAATCATCACGATACTGCTCGCTAACATACGGAGAATTGCCACCAGGGATAAACAGGGCAGGGTGATCCCATGCCGGGATTTTCTCCCAACCCACAATATGCGGATACTGATCCCACAATACCGGCACGTTAAAGCGCCACTCCCCGTCAACAAAAGATTTCAACAGAAACTGAATCACCCCTTCTTCATTAAGATGCTGGCGCATTACTGCCGCTGCTTGCTGGCGAGTTTGCGCATCGGATTCACTGACTGCGTTGATAGCCGCGAAAATTTCATCATGACGGCGTACGTGATAGTCGACCGGCGCGATATCAATCGCCACCAGTTTATCGATGCGATCGGGGGCCAGTGCAGTCAGTGCCATCACCGCTTTGCCGCCCATTGAGTGTCCAATAAATGTCGCTTTATCGATCTGCAGTGCATCCAGGGTATCAACAAGATCCTGCGCCATCGCCGGGTAATTCATCACCGGATCTCTCGGTGAAAGACCGTGGTTACGCATATCAACCTGGATGATATTGTGATCGTTTACCAGATCGCGAGCCAGTACGCCAAGGTTGTCGAGGCTGCCAAACAGACCATGGACAAGAACGATGGGAGAATTATTGTGCTGGTTTTGTGCAGTTTGCGCGCGGATATTCAATTTCATGGCAAAGTTCTTTTTTTCGCGTTGTCGGGTTAGGGTATTATGTTGACCATTGTGCCACAGGGCTGCAACAAATAAGGTTTAATCCGAGTTTTTCTGCAAGCCAGGCTTGACGCTATCCGCTGCCGGGATTTATTCATATACTCCTGGCGACTTGTATTCAGCTAAGACACTGCACTGGATTAAGATGAAAACGATTGAAGTTGATGATGAACTCTACAGCTATATTGCCAGCCACACTAAGCATATCGGCGAGAGCGCATCCGACATTTTACGGCGTATGTTGAAATTTTCCGCCGCATCACAGCCTGCTGCTCCGGTGACGAAAGAGGTTCGCGTTGCGTCACCTGCTATCGTCGAAGCGAAGCCGGTCAAAACGATTAAAGACAAGGTTCGCGCAATGCGTGAACTTTTGCTTTCGGATGAATACGCAGAGCAAAAGCGAGCGGTCAATCGCTTCATGCTGCTGTTGTCTACACTATATTCTCTTGACGCCCAGGCGTTTGCCGAGGCCACGGAATCGTTGCACGGTCGTACACGTGTTTACTTTGCGGCAGATGAACAAACGCTGCTGAAAAATGGTAATCAGACCAAGCCGAAACATGTGCCAGGCACGCCGTATTGGGTGATCACCAACACCAACACCGGCCGTAAATGCAGCATGATCGAACACATCATGCAGTCGATGCAATTCCCGGCGGAATTGATTGAGAAGGTTTGCGGAACTATCTAAAACGTTGCAGACAAAGGACAAAGCAATGGCAATCCACAATCGTGCAGGCCAACCTGCACAACAGAGTGATTTGATTAACGTCGCCCAACTGACGGCGCAATATTATGTACTGAAACCTGAAGCAGGGAATGCGGAGCACGCGGTGAAATTCGGTACTTCCGGTCACCGTGGCAGTGCAGCGCGCCACAGCTTTAACGAGCCGCATATTCTGGCGATCGCTCAGGCAATTGCTGAAGAACGTGCGAAAAACGGCATCACTGGCCCTTGCTATGTGGGTAAAGATACTCACGCCCTGTCCGAGCCTGCGTTCATTTCCGTACTGGAAGTGCTGGCAGCGAACGGCGTAGATGTTATTGTGCAGGAAAACAATGGCTTCACTCCGACGCCTGCCGTTTCCAATGCCATCCTGGTTCACAATAAAAAAGGTGGCCCGCTGGCAGACGGTATCGTGATTACACCGTCCCATAACCCGCCGGAAGATGGTGGTATCAAGTACAATCCGCCAAATGGTGGCCCGGCTGATACTAACGTCACCAAAGTGGTGGAAGACAGGGCCAACGCACTGATGGCCGATGGCCTGAAAGGTGTGAAGCGTATCTCCCTCGACGAAGCGATGGCATCCGGTCATGTGAAAGAGCAGGATCTGGTGCAGCCGTTTGTGGAAGGTCTGGCCGATATCGTTGATATGGCGGCGATTCAGAAAGCGGGCCTGACGCTGGGCGTTGATCCGCTGGGCGGTTCCGGTATCGAATACTGGAAGCGTATTGGCGAGTATTACAACCTTAACCTGACCATCGTTAACGATCAGGTCGATCAAACCTTCCGCTTTATGCACCTCGATAAAGACGGCGCGATCCGTATGGACTGTTCCTCCGAGTGTGCAATGGCGGGCCTGCTGGCACTGCGTGATAAGTTCGATCTGGCATTTGCTAACGACCCGGATTATGACCGTCACGGTATCGTCACTCCGGCAGGTTTGATGAATCCTAACCATTACCTGGCAGTGGCGATCAACTACCTGTTCCAGCATCGTCCGCAGTGGGGCAAAGATGTTGCTGTCGGTAAAACGCTGGTTTCTTCTGCGATGATCGACCGCGTGGTCAACGATTTGGGCCGTAAGCTGGTAGAAGTACCGGTAGGTTTCAAATGGTTTGTGGATGGTCTGTTCGACGGCAGCTTTGGCTTCGGCGGCGAAGAGAGCGCGGGGGCTTCCTTCCTGCGTTTCGATGGCACGCCGTGGTCTACTGATAAAGACGGTATCATTATGTGTCTGCTGGCGGCGGAAATCACTGCTGTTACCGGTAAGAACCCGCAGGAACACTACAACGAACTGGCAAAACGCTTTGGTGCGCCGAGCTACAACCGTTTGCAGGCAGCTGCGACTTCCGCACAAAAAGCGGCGCTGTCTAAGCTGTCTCCGGAAATGGTGAGCGCCAGCACCCTGGCAGGTGACCCGATCACCGCGCGCCTGACGGCGGCACCGGGCAACGGTGCTTCTATTGGCGGTCTGAAAGTGATGACTGACAACGGCTGGTTCGCCGCGCGTCCGTCAGGCACGGAAGACGCATACAAAATCTACTGCGAAAGCTTCCTCGGTGAAGAACATCGCAAGCAGATCGAGAAAGAAGCGGTTGAGATTGTTAGCGAAGTTCTGAAAAACGCGTAAACACATTAAATAAGAAAAAGGGCGATCGGAAGATCGCCCTTTTTACTTATGATAGCCTGATACGCTACGTTCATCAGGCCTACGAAGATGGTGCAATATATTGAGTTTGCACTATTTTGTAGGACGGATAAGGCGTTCACGCCGCATCCGGCATGAACAACGAGTACTTTGCCAACAAACTGAATAGCTCAAGGGAATTCAAAATGAAGACCAAAAGGAGTCTGGTCGTCAGAGTGGCATTAATTACCGCCACACTACTGCTGACAGCATGCGCCCAACCTGAACAATCATCATTAGCTGGTGACTGGTTACTGACCCCTAAAGATAAAACCAGAGGATTAACGGGTAGCATTGCGGTAAATATTGCGCCTTCCCGGTGTAAGACAAATTGCCGTGGCGATAACTTACCTGATAATACCCGCCGCTGGCAGTTGTCAGGCGGGAACGAAAAAGAACTTACTTATCTTCATGATATGTCAGCACAAGAAAAGACCGGTTTAAATCCTGAATGGCAATGCTACACCTCATTTTTTATGAGGATTTGCCAGGGTAAGCCCGGCACTCGACCGATAGTTAATGAGGATTATGTCAGCGAAAGCGGATTTTTTGGCTCGATGATGCATGTCGGGATTATTGAGTTGCGACGCTGTCAGTCAGAAAATTGCCAGCAAGAATTGAAAGCGATAAACACACATTAAAATAGCGAGTCCGGGAATGAAACCCGGACCTGAACATGTCTTATTGCGTGATTGTTTCTTTCATTTGATACTGCATTTCCCAGAGTTCAGTAAGCGAAATAACTTTTCTTGTTCTTGCTTCTTCACTTTGTACCCATAAGAAAGGGTAGAAAGTGAAGGCTTCCGTTGCCGATAATTTTATTACGTCTTCTTGCCATTGCGGCCAGCGTACATTTTCATAGAAGGTATCTAAATCACCGGATAATGCCCACTGAAGAAACTCAGAATATCCAACCTCCAGACTTTCCCAATTCAGCGTATCTGGCGCAAAATAATAAACGCAGCCAGTATCCTCCCCAAGATCGCCACCATTAAGAGCAAAAATTCCCCCTGCGACATCATCGGCGATGGGTAAAGCCCGCACGCTTGCGAATTCAGGGCGTTGTGTCCAACTTGCTGGATCTCGTGGTAACCGGGGGTGACCAGAGCCTGCTATGCGTAACCAACCGTTATCAATCAGCAGACCTCCGGAGCCATAGACAAGCGCACCCATCGGTGATTTTGTTGTAACCTGTAATTGATAAAGTGCGGTTTCGGCTAAATCTTTATTAACCGGTAAGAGTTCGGCATGGTTTGTGGCTTCTTTTAACCAATTCTGGATTATTGGCCAGGCTGAATCTTCAGTATTTACTAACTGACTCACTTCACGCATCGCTACTTGCTCCTTGTGTGCTACGGTGTCATTTATGATGAGGCATTGTATGGGACATTTTTTAAATATTAAGTTCCTTATATTTGAATAAAAAATGACTTTATCCATACATTGCCACTTTTTTCAAAGCATAAACCGATACCCAATACCGGTTTCAGTAATGAAATGGCGGGGCGGACGAGATCCTGTTCCAGTTTTTGTCGCAAATGCCTCATATAATTACGCAAATAGTTGCTGTGTTCGACCGCGTTTGGACCCTACACCTGCCGGATGCGGCATAAATAACGAACTCTTTGTCAACAAACAGAAAGGGCGATCATTCAATCGCCCTTTTTTATTTCGCTTTTTTAACCGTGTTTGTTTTTCAGTTCAAAGCGTGGTGATACCAGACCATACAGTGTCCAACCAAGGAAGGTCACGATGGAACCGTACAGCATGGCTTCTTCCCCGGATGAGTACAGCGCATAGAAACTGTACATCGCGCCAATAAAAGCAACAACGTTTGCAACTTTCGCTTTTGAGGGGGGCACATTAGCGACCTTCTGAATAATGACTAATGCCGCCATCGACAGGATATACGGAATGATATTGGTCACAACGGCCAGGTTAACCAGCACGTTGAACTGACTGTTCAGCGACGGGCTAATGGTCATCAATGATAATCCGCTCTGGATGATGACAATGGTCAGCATTCCCTGTACTGGTGCATCGACTTTGCTCACACGGGAGAAAATTTTAGGGAAGTAGCCTTCATCAGATGAAGATTTAAACACCTGGGCAATGGTGAACTGCCAGCCAAGCAGTGAACCGCAGCAGGACATCACCATCAGCGCCATAATGACTTTACCCACTTCTGGTGTGAACATCTGTGCGAAGGCCAGGCCAAATGGTGCCGTTGAATTTGCCAGCTCCATATTGGGCACAATCCCGGCAATCACGTTGGTGGAGACGATATAAATCACTGCCGCACCTAACGTACCGCCAAGGACTGCTATTGGCACGTTACGTTCAGGGTTTTCCACTACTTCGGCGTTGGCACAGGCAGACTCCAGACCGAGGAAAGCCCACAACGTCATGGCGATGGAGGAACCTACAGCGCTAAAGAACGGTACATGATGAGGGTTCCATGAGTTAGCGTACAGCGTCGGGCTAAACCAGAACCAGCCGATAATGCACAGACCGACCACCGGAATGATTACCCCCCACACAGTAATGCTACTGATTTGCCCAGTAATGCGCGCACCACCAAAGTTAGCCACGGTACAAATCCACAGCACCCCGATGGTCGCAAGACCAATCTGCACTGGTGACAAACTTGCGCCGAGCAATTCGGTGCCGTAACCAACCGCCGAAATAGCAATCGCGACGTTAGCAATCAGCAGCGAGACACCGTAGGTGTAGTTCGCCATAAAGTTACCGGATTTACCGAAAGCATACTCCGCATAACCGCCCATACCACCTGCCTTACGGCTGAACATACCGCATTTCGCGAATGCCCACGCCAGTGCCATTGAGCCTACGGCTGTCACCAGCCAGGAGATAATTGAGATTGTCCCAACTTCGGCAAGCTTTGTCGGCAGCATGATGATACCGGAGCCCATCATGTTGACCATCGTCAGTATGGTTAACTGAACGACGCCCATCTTGTTCGATTTAGCCTGACTCATAATTTTTCCCCTTTCAGCAGGGTGCTTTGCGCATCACGAGGCTTGATGACATAGCACCAAACTTGCTTACGACCATCATGTTCTTCGATATAGACACCCTGCAGCTCCGGTGCAAAACCTGGCAGCAGGTTGATCCCTTCTTCCAGAGCGCTGAAGTAACGCAGAACAGCACCACCCCAGATTTCACCCGGAACAACACACAGCACACCCGGAGGATAAGGAAGCGCACCTTCGGCAGCGATACAGCCTTCTGCATCCGGCAGACGAACCAGCTCCACTTCACCGCGTAAGTAGGCGTAGTTGGCTTCTTGTGGATTCATGCTGACGCGTGGGAAGTGCTCCTTACGGAACATCTCTTTTTGCAGTTGTTTCACGTTGTGACGGGCATACAAATCATGCATTTCCTGGCACAACTGACGCAGGGTATAACCGGCGTAGCGCTCTTCATGCTGTTTGTAGATGGAAGGCAGTACTTCCGCCAGAGGCGCATCAGCTTCCAGTAGTTTTTCGAAGCGTACCAGCAGGGCAACAAGTTGCTGCAGTTTGGCCATATCTTCTGCCGGAGTCAGCAGGAAGAGGATGGAGTTAAGATCGCATTTTTCCGGCACTACGCCATTTTCGCGCAGGAAGTTAGCAAGAATCGTCGCGGGTACACCGAATGCTTCATATTCGCCGTTACGTGCATCAATGCCAGGAGTTGTCAGCAACAGTTTGCACGGATCGACAAAGTATTGGTTCTCTGCGTAACCTTCAAAAGAATGCCAGTGCTCACCGGGTACAAATTTAAAGAAGCGCAGATCAACCGCAATTTGCGCTGTTTCATATGACTGCCAGGGCTTACCATCCACCAGTTCAGGAACGAACGGACGAATGTGCTGACAGTTATCGAGGATCAATTTGCGGGCATTAATACCGTTAACCACACAATCCATCCACATATTACGACCGCTGACACCTTCATGCATTTTGGCGTTGATATCCAGTGCGGCAAACAGCGGATAGAACGGGCTGGTGGAGGCGTGCATCATAAAGGCGTTGTTCATGCGTTTGTGCGGTACATAACGCTGTTGCCCTTTGATATGGCTGTCTTTTTTATGAATTTGTGAAGTCTGGGAAAAACCAGCCTGCTGTTTATGCACAGATTGCGTAACCAGAATACCCGGATCGTTCTCATTAAGATCCAGCAGCAGTGGCGAACAGTCCGCCATCATCGGAATAAACTGTTCATAGCCGACCCATGCTGAGTCAAACAGGATGTAGTCACACAGATGACCGATTTTATCCACCACCTGGCGGGCGTTATAAATAGTACCGTCGTAGGTGCCTAACTGAATTACAGCGAGGCGGAACGGACGCGCTTCTTTTGCCCGTTGCGGTGCAACTTCTGTAATCAGCTCACGCAGGTAACTTTCTTCAAAACAGTGAGCGTCAATACCACCGATAAAACCATACGGGTTACGTGCGGTTTCCAGATAAACCGGTGTCGCGCCAGCCTGTAGCAACGCACCGTGGTGGTTAGATTTATGGTTATTGCGGTCAAACAACACCAGATCGCCCGGCGTCAGCAGGGCGTTTAAAACCACTTTGTTAGAAGATGAAGTACCATTTAAAACGAAGTATGTTTTATCGGCATTAAACACTTTTGCCGCATGTTGCTGTGCAATGCATGGCGCGCCTTCGTGAATCAGCAGATCACCCATCGCTACGTCTGCGTTGCACAAGTCGGCACGGAACAGCGCCTCACCAAAATATTCCACAAACTGATTCCCCGCCGGATGACGACGGAAAAACTCGCCACCCTGATGACCGGGGCAATCAAACGCGCTGTTACCCTGATTGACATAATCGACCAGTGCGCGGAAGAAGGGCGGGCGCAGTTGAGTTTCATAATGGCTGGCTGCGGTTTCTAACTGACGACCATAAAATTCTCGTCGTGATTCGCAATTCTCAAATACACCCGAAATACGGGGCAAATACTCTGCGGGTACACGTTCTTTATCTTCAGTAGCAATAAATACCGGGATGCCATAACCCGTGGCATCGATTTCATCGAGTTTTCCTCGTGCAACATCGTTGATCGATAAAACTATTGCCGCCACATCGATATTACTGTTTTCATTAATATAGATACATTCTCGCTGCGTGGTAAAACAGTCCGGGCAAGAATCACTAACCGCAATTTTTAATTTTGACATTTTTCATCTCTTTAGTTTAGGTAATAGCAGGTCCTCAATTTCTCGAATGAGAAATCGATCGTGCCGGAAAAAAAGCAAAGTTACCCCGCTGATAAATAAATCAGTAGATTGCTTTTTTCAGAATGCAGAAACCCTTACCAGTCCGGTGGCTGATAATATAAGGGTTAACAGAGAATGAGCACTGCGGAATACAGGCGTATGCCTGTAATACAGAGAGTCAGGAAGACCTGTACGCTGAAGTGCCCTTAGTCGACAGACTAACGGGCATTGAAGAAGTGAAAGTCGAAGCTATTACGATGAGCAAACTTCATAATATGGGTTGTCCGCCTTATATGGGGCATAGTGCGGCTGTTGTTTTCCATTTAATTTACCTTTCCTGATGTGAATGAAGGTGAAGGTATTCTATCCAGAAAATACGGTTGAACTGTGAAGGTGATCAATAAAAAATGATCAACCTTAATTTATTTAATGATGAGTTTTTCACTCAGTAATATAAAATATTGAATTGTTATTTTTGTGTGTTGTTTAAGATAAAAAGCCGTATTTATTATTACGGCTTTAATTAATAAAAGACAGGATATATTAAAATTAACATTCAAAGCATAAACCGATACCCAATACCGGTTTCAGTAATAAAATGGCGAGGGCGGGCGGGATCTTGCTCCAGTTTTTGTCGCAGATGTCCCATATAAATACGCAAATAGTGGCTGTGTTCGACCGCGTTTGGTCCCCACACCTGGTTGAGAAGCTGGCGCTGGGTGAGCACTTTTCCGGCATTGTTGAGCAGCACCGCCAGCAGGCGGAATTCAATCGGGGTGAGATGCACCTCTTCCTCACTGCGGTGAATCACGCGGGCGGCTAAATCGACGGTAACATCAGAAAATTTCACCAGCGGATCGGGCGCGGTGGTAGCAGAGTGGCGGCGTAAAGCAACGCGCAGACGGGCCTGTAATTCGCCAATACCAAATGGCTTACTCAGGTAATCATCCGCTCCGGCATCCAGCGCGGCGATTTTGTCGCTCTCTTCGCTACGTGCGGAAAGCACAATCACCGGCACCGCGCTCCACTGGCGCAGGTCGCGGATAAACTCAATCCCATCACCGTCTGGCAGGCCGAGATCGAGAATAATCAAATCTGGCTTACGAGTCGCCGCTTCCAGCAGCCCCCGTTGCAGCGTTTCGGCTTCAAAAACGCGCATACCGTCACCCTCCAGCGCCGTGCGCAGAAAGCGACGAATAGCCTGTTCATCTTCAACAATCAGAACGTTTGTCACATATCCTCATGAAATTCTTCAAGTTCAGGGGCAGTTTGCTGGGGAATTGTAACACGAAAACAGGCACCACCTTGCGGTCGGTTGAACGCGGTAATGGTGCCGCCGTGTACATCCACAATTGCCCGACAAATTGCCAGCCCAAGCCCTACACCCGGCACCGCCGACTCTTTATTTCCGCGAGCAAACTTATCGAATATCGCCTGCTCCAGGCCTTGTGGAAGACCGGGGCCGTTATCCCAGACATCCAGTTGTAGATTTTCGCCCTCAACGTGGGCATCGATACCAATTTCGGCCTGTGTACCCGCGTATTTCACCGCGTTCTCCAGCAGATTAATCAGCAACCGTTCAAAGAGTGGCCCGTCAACGTGGATTAAGGTCAGCGGTTCTGGCAGAGAAAGATTGATGGGCGAGGATAAACCCGGTTCCAGCATTTTCAGCGCGCTGCCGACCACTTCTTCCAGCGTTAACCACTCTTTCTTCAAATTAAAGCCGCCGGACTGAATTCGCGCCATATCCAGTAGATTATTCACCAGTCGGGTCGTGTTCAGCACATGCTGACGAATCTCGCTGGCCTGGCGGGCGTGAGGCGATCCTTCGCTTGCCAGATCGAGCGTTAAGATTTCTGCCTGACCGAACAGCACCGTAAGCGGCGTGCGTAAATCATGCGAAAGCGCCGCCAGCAGGGCGTTGCGGATCTGTTCTCGTTCGCTTGCCATCCGCGCCTGTTCTTCGCTGGCGGTCAGCGCCAGGCGTTCCAGGGCATTGGCAACTAACAGCGTGAACGTCTCCAGCAGGCGTTGCTGTTCCGGGATCATCAACTGGCGCAGATTCCCCGGTTCCACCACCACCAGCCCGTAGGTTTTCTCACCGCTTTTTAACGGCAAAATCTGGTATGGCACACCGGGTAACGTATCGGTGCCCGCGCCCGCAGGCAGGCCTTTATCAAAACTCCACTGTGCGATGGCATCGTCCCACGGCGTCATTCCTTGCGGATGTGTTAACGGCTGTAATTTACCGTTGTCATCGGGCAACAACACCTGGCTGCGGGCATGAAATGTAGAAGCAATAAATTGTTCGCTGGTGGCGGCGATGTCCTGCGGACTGCGGCCCACAGCCAGAGCTTTCGACATTTCATATAAGTGCCGTGTGCGTTGTTCGCGGTAACGGGCTACCCGCGCCTGATAACGCACGCCAGCAGTAAGGTTCCCGATCACCAGCCCGACGGTTAACATCACCGCGAAAGTCAGCAGATACTGCACATCAGAGACGGCGAGCGTGCCGCGTGGGGCGATAAAAAAGAGATCGAAACTCACCACATTAATGACGGTAGCAAGCACCGAAGGCCAGCGTCCATAAAATAGCGCCACCACCACCACGCCAAGCAGATACAGCATCACCAGGTTGGCGGCATCAAACGCCATCAGCCACTGCATGGCAATTAAGGTGATAACGGCGCATAACGCGGCGGCAACCACGCATCCCTGAATCTGTACCCGCCACTTGTCTTTAAAAGAGCGGCTATCCGGCGCGTTGTTAATCGTACGGGCGGGTGGTTCATCAAGCGCGACCAGCACCTGATCGAGATCGGGGGCGATTCGCGCCAGTCGGTCAGCAAACGTTTCCCGACGCCACCAGCGGCGCGAGGCCGGGCGACCGAGAATAATCTTGCCGAGATTATGTTCACGGGCATAACGCACTACGGCTTTTTCTTCCGCCGGATCAGAAAGTGTTGCTGTCTCCGCGCCCAGCTCCTGCGCCAGACGTAAGGCGCTGAGAATTGCCCGACGTTTTTTCTCCGGTAAGCGGTGCAGGGCAGGGGTTTCAACATACACTGCGTGCCAGACGCTTCCCAGGCGTGACGCCAGCCGCGCCGCTGCACGGACCAGTTTCTCACTGCCGGTGTTATGCCCAATGCATAAAAGGATCGCGTCGCGCGTGTGCCAGACTTTCTCTTCGCCAGGATGCCCCCGCCAGGCGCGCATTTGTTCATCTACGCGATCGGCAGTACGGCGCAGTGCCAGTTCGCGCAGGGCGATCAGATTGCCTTTGCGGAAAAAATGTTCAATGGCGCGCTCCGCCTGCCCGGCAATATAGACTTTGCCTTCTTTCAGCCGTTGACGCAGATCGTCCGGGGGCAAGTCCACCAGCACTACGTCGTCGGCAGCATCAAAAAAGGGATCGGGCACGGTTTCCCGCACCTGAATTCCGGTGACGCCGCTGACCACATCGTTCAGGCTTTCCAGATGCTGAACGTTGACGGTAGTGAAAACATCAATGCCCGCTTCCAGCAGCTCTTCAATGTCCTGCCAGCGTTTAGGATGACGAGAGCCTGGCGCATTACTGTGCGCCAGTTCGTCCATTAAGATCAGCGCCGGACGGCGGGCGAGGGCGGCATCGAGATCAAACTCGCTGATATGCCGCCCACGGTACGCCTGGCGTTTTAGCGGCAGAACAGCCAGCCCTTCCAGCATTGCGGCGGTATCTTTCCGTCCGTGAGTTTCAACCACGCCAACCACAATATCCAGCCCTTGCGCCCGCAGTCGCTGGGCTTCTGCCAGCATCGCCCAGGTCTTCCCGACGCCTGCACAGGCACCGAAAAAAACTTTCAGCTTCCCCCGATGCGGCGCGGCAGTTTGTTCCAGCAGACGATCGGGGTCGGGACGTAAGGGTTCGTTATTCATCAAGCTTATCCAGCGCCAGATTGAGTTCGACAATGTTGACGACCGGCTGGCCGATATATTTCACCAGCGGTTGTTGGCTATATTTTGCGATCAGCTGCGTGAGCTGTTCAACGCTGAGATTACGCGCTTTCGCCACGCGTGGGATCTGCCAGGCCGCCGCTTGCGGGGTGATGTTATTGTCCAGCCCGCTTGCCGACGCCGTCACCAGTTCAACCGGAACGTTCGCGCTGGCATCCGGGTTAGCGGCCCGTAATGCAGCAACGCGTGCGGCTATTAGTTTATCCAGCTCAGGGTTACTGACCGCCAGATTGCTCCCGCCAGAAGCCTGTGAATTATAGGGCATTTCTGCCGTTGCCGACGGGCGACCATGAAAATAGCCGTTGCCGGTAAAATTCTGCCCGATTAATGCCGAGCCGCGCACCGTATCACCTTCGCGAATCAACGAACCATTGGCCTGCCAGGGAAACCACCATTGCCCCAGCGCGGTGGTCAGCAGCGGGTAAACACCGCCAGTAATCAGTAACAAAAAGAGAAATGTTGATAATGCCGGACGTAATCCACTCATGGTAAACCTCACACCAGACCGCAAACGGTCAGCAGTAAATCAATGACTTTGATACCAATAAACGGCACCAGCAGCCCACCCAGACCGTAAATCCATAAGTTACGGCGCAACATGGCAGAAGCGGTAAGCGGTTTATAACTCACGCCTTTTAACGCCAGGGGAATCAAAAAGACGATAATCAAGGCGTTGAAAATGACCGCACTGAGAATGGCGGAGTCGGGCGAATGCAGGCGCATGATGTTCAGCGCATTTAACTGCGGATACGTTGCCGCGAACGCCGCCGGAATAATGGCGAAGTATTTCGCCACATCGTTGGCAATGCTGAAGGTGGTCAGCGAGCCACGGGTCATCAGCATCTGTTTGCCAATATGCACCACCTCGATCAACTTGGTCGGGTTAGAGTCGAGATCCACCATATTGCCCGCTTCTTTCGCCGCCTGAGTACCAGAGTTCATCGCCACCGCGACATCTGCCTGCGCCAGCGCCGGAGCATCGTTGGTGCCGTCGCCGGTCATCGCCACCAAACGGCCTTCCGCCTGATACTGACGGATCAATGCCAGCTTGGCCTCCGGTGTCGCTTCAGCGAGAAAATCATCGACGCCCGCTTCCGCAGCAATGGCGGCGGCAGTCAGACGGTTATCGCCAGTAATCATCACCGTTTTTATGCCCATTTGGCGCAGCTGGGCGAAGCGCTCTTTAATGCCGCCTTTGACGATATCTTTCAGTGCAATAACGCCCAGCACGCGGGAACCTTCCACCACTACCAGAGGCGTGGCCCCCTGACGCGCAACCTGATCGACTTTTTGATCGATATCGGCAGGGAAGTGACCACCGTTAGCCTCAACATGGCGGCGAATGGCATCGACAGAACCTTTACGGATCATACGGTTGTCGATATTGATCCCGCTCATTCGACTTTGCGCAGTAAATGGTACAAAAGTGGCGTGAAGCGACTGCACATCGCGCTCGCGCAGGTTAAAACGCTGCTTGGCGAGGATCACAATACTGCGGCCTTCCGGCGTTTCGTCGGCCAGCGAAGCCAGTTGTGCTGCGTCGGCCAGCGTTTTTTCCTCTACGCCCTGCGCAGGGATAAACTCTGATGCCTGACGGTTACCGAGGGTGATGGTACCGGTTTTATCCAGCAGCAGGACGTCCACGTCGCCCGCCGCTTCAACTGCACGCCCGCTGGTGGCAATTACATTCGCGCCCAGCATCCGACTCATCCCGGCGACGCCGATCGCTGACAACAGGCCACCGATGGTGGTTGGAATCAGACAGACCAGCAGCGCCACCAGTACCGTTACACTGACTGCATTACCGCCCCACGCGGAAAACGGCCACAGCGTGGCGGTTGCCAGTAAAAAGACGATAGTCAGGGCAATCAGCAGGATGGTCAGGGCAATCTCGTTCGGCGTTTTGCGTCGCTGTGCGCCTTCCACCATCGCGATCATCCGATCCAGAAATGTCTCGCCGGGGTTAACGCTGCACTCAATCACCAGCCAGTCAGAAAGAATACGCGTGCCGCCAGTGACGGAGGCAAAATCGCCACCGGATTCACGGATCACCGGTGCCGATTCCCCAGTGATGGCGCTTTCATCGACCGATGCACCACCTTCAATAACTTCGCCATCGCAGGGGATAATATCGCCCGCTTCTACCAGCACGATATCGCCTTTACGCAGCTGATCGGCAGGAACTTTGTCTGTCGCAGCGCCATATTTCGGTTCGCGCAGTTTGCGGGCAAAGGCGGTTTTTTTCACTCCTTTCAGACTATTAGCCTGCGCTTTACTGCGGCCTTCAGCCAGCGCCTCGGCGAAATTAGCGAACAGTACGGTGACCCACAGCCATGCGCTAATTGCCGCGCTAAACAGCGCATTGCCAGGCATCGCGCCGCTTGCCATTGCAATGCTAATAAAGGTGGTTAACAGACTGCCGATCCAGACGATAAACATCACTGGATTACGCCATTGCGCCTGCGGGTTTAATTTTTTTACCGCTTCTTTCAGCGCCTGAACGACAAGTGTTGGTTCGAATAGCGCCAGTTGTTTACGACTCATATTCAGTGCTCACTCAATATCATCAGGAGAGATATTCCGCCACCGGACCAAGCGCCAGGGCAGGGATAAAGGTCAGTGCGCCAACCAGCAACACGGTGCCGATTAACAGGCCTACAAACAGCGGGCCGTGCGTTGGCAGCGTGCCGGAGCTGGCGGGTTGGCTCTTTTTACTCACCAGCGAACCGGCAATCGCCATTACCGGAATAATCACCCCGAAGCGACCGACAAACATGCAGAACGCCAGTAAACAGTTCCAGAACGCAGAGTTGGCGCTTAATCCGGCAAAGGCGCTGCCGTTGTTGTTAGCGGCGGATGACACGGCGTACATCACTTCGCTAAAACCATGCGGGCCAGGGTTGAGCATGGCGCTACGTCCGGCGTCGGTCATCATTGCCAGCGCCGCGCCCATCAGCACCAGCGTCGGGGTGACCAGAATCGCCAGTGCAGTCAGTTTCATCTCACGTACGTCGATTTTTTTACCCAGATATTCCGGTGTACGACCAATCATCAGCCCGGCAATAAACACCGCCAGCAGAACAAACAGCATCATGCCGTAAAGACCAGAACCGACACCGCCGAATACCACTTCACCAATTTGCATCAGCCACATCGGCACCATGCCACCGAGAGCGGTAAACGAATCATGCATCGCAATCACCGCGCCACAGGAAGCCGCCGTTGTCACGACTGCAAACAGGCTACTGACCAGCACACCGAAACGGCTTTCTTTACCTTCCATATTGATGCTGCTGTCCGCGCCGAGCGCCAGCAGATGCGGATTACCCTGAACTTCTGCCCACATCACCACGCCTACGCAGATGACAAAAATCACCGACATCGCCCACAGCAACATGCGCCCCTGACGGCGATCGCCCGCCACTTCGCCAAAGGCAAAGCACAGTGCCGTTGGGATCACGAAGATCGCCAGCATTTGTACGAAGTTGGTCAGTGCGGTCGGGTTTTCAAACGGATGCGATGAGTTGGCATTAAAGAAACCGCCGCCATTAGTGCCGAGCATCTTGATCGCTTCCTGAGAAGCCACCGGACCCATTGGTAACAGCTGTTGCGCCCCTTCAACAGTCGTAACCGACTGATAGGGAAGAAAGTTTTGCAACGCACCTTGTTGAATAAAAAACAGCGCGATCAACAACGCCACCGGGGCTAACACCCATAACGTGATGCGTAGCAGATCGACCCAGGCATTGCCGAGTGTGCTCATGCTCTGGCGGGTAAATGCACGAATGAGGGCAAAAATCACCGCAATCCCGCTGGCGGCAGAAAGAAAGTTTTGTACCGTTAAGCCCACCATCTGGCTGAAATAGCTTAATGTGGTTTCACCGCTGTAAGATTGCCAGTTGGTATTAGTGACAAAGCTGACGGCAGTATTCAGCGCCAGATCCCACGACAGCCCCGGCAGTTGCTGCGGGTTAAGCGGCAGATAGTGCTGACCGAGCAACATAAAAAACAGCACTGCCAGCCCCAGCATGTTCAGGCCGAGAATGGCACAGAGATACTGCTTCCAGTTCATCTCACGGTCAGACACGCCGAGTACACGAAAGAGTACGCGCTCAACGCCCGTCGTACCAGGAAGAGGAATATCATTAATCAGCCACGCCAGCCCGCTGCCTAAAGGACGCGCCAGTACCATTAATACCAGTAAAAACGTGGCAATCAGTAAGAACCCTTGCGCAGCCATCAGAACGCCTCCGCATTGATCAGGGCATAAACCAGATAACCCAGTAATAAAAACACCAGCAATACGCCGGCTATCACGCCTGCACTCACAGTGCACCTCCAGTGGCCTAAAAGTGATACCGGAAGGGTAGAATTCTGGCTGCAAAGATTTCGCAAAAATCCGCGGGCGGGGTGTAAAAAAAGTATAAAAATGGCAAAAGCCATGATTTAACTAATGGTTAGTATTAATTTAACTTTCATGTAACTTAATTACACGATGAATGTAAATAAACCATCAATAAGCAAAAATAAGTGGTCGGATGAGTAGTAAAATTACACAAAAGGCGGTACTATTTTCATCAGATAAACGAATTCATTTTTCCGGTGCCATTCACCGGGTAGATACAAAAGGGGGAGAAAAGTATGGAACTTTACAGAGAATATCCTGCATGGCTTATCTTTTTACGCCGTACTTATGCGGTTGCAGCGGGCGTTCTGGCGCTGCCTTTCATGCTTTTCTGGAAAGACCGCGCCCGCTTTTACAGCTACCTGCACCGCGTCTGGTCGAAAACCAGCGATAAACCGGTGTGGATGGATCAGGCCGAAAAGGCAACCGGTGATTTTTACTGATAGCTGAGTTTTGAAAACATTGAAAACCGCTAGTGGAAACGCTGGCGGTTTTTTTATAATGCGCGATGTAGTATATGGTTCACCATCTGGTCAGAAAGTGTCTTTCTAAAACACTACGGCGTAATGAATTCATAGATTGATTGTCTGGCGGAAGTCAGGTTCATAACGTATTATTAGCGCTTGTCTACAAGGCAATGTGTATTTCCGCGATGAGTAAATGAAAATAAAAAGTGAAGATATATTCATCAAGATAATCAATAAATAATCTTTCAGGTATTCTTAACATGAATAAAATTATAGAATATATAAATAAAATTGAATTTGACATGTCAATCAAGTTTCCTCCAGTGTATAAACGTTTTTTGATAGAAGAAATTAAAGATAGTGAGACCTATGAAATAACTAATAAGAAGCACGAAACATTATATTTATATAACTATTCTGATCTTATTGAAAGAAATGAAACATATGATATTCAACAAGTGGAACCTGACTATTTTTTGATAGGTCAAGACGGAGATTTAGGCTATTTTATCTATGTTGGGAGTGCTAAGGAAAGTGATACTATATTTAGTATTGATTTAGGTGCCTTAGGAGCCATGGAGTTTTCGGTAGAAGCTGATGATGTATATTTTTGATTTTCATATTGTAATAAATTTATGAATGTTAATTTCATCTTTTTTTGATAGACGATTTACTACTGAAATTTAACTGGATGATATGGAAATTAAAATGCAAGATGTTATTCTTAAATTGATTGCCAGAGGATTGATTGATATCAGAATTGCAGCTAACTCTGGAAATTCAAAGGCTTGTTTTATATTGTCTGATTTTATACATGTTCTGCCTCATACAGCTAATTGTATGGTCAATGATGGACAGAGTTATGAGGATGTTATGAATGATTTATATGCGCGGGCTAAAATTAAAAACATGGAAGATTGGCTTGATAATGCTTTAAATGATATATACACGTGATCATTGACACTGCTTGATTTGATTCTGTCAGGGGATAATGCTCAAACTATGAACATCAGACTATCACCTGAACTTTAGTTTCAACACCGTCAAGGCTGTGACTGCCGCGTCTGCAACCTGAGTGGTGGCAGGATACGTAACGGTGAGCGCAAATCTGTTAAAACCACTGGCAGTCGTACCCGGATGAATATTATTGCCGGTGCTGTCGCAGGCGGTGCGTTGACCGGATTGATGTGTGGTCCAGGTGCACCTGTTTGCGTACTTATTGGCGGCTTTGTCGGCGGTGCACTTGCCGCATGGGAAATGGGGCGCTTGTGGAATTGATTATGCAACAGGTTAATTCGATATCGTTGGTCAAGGTTCACAAAGCGACTGATTTATCTCAGGCTCAGTCTGACGTTGTGCTCAATGGCAATAACACAGGTATTATTGTACCAGGGCAAATACTGGAAGCGGCAATTCAGGTTAATGACCAGCGTTATATCCTTTTTCTGACGGATGACGTTATTTTTGAGGAATCACTGACAATTGTCCTTATCGATGTTAACGATGGAGTTAAAGAGACCGTACGTTTGGGTAATGAGTATGCGACGGGAAGTTTTGAGGGATTATCCGTTACAGCGGATAGCATCAATTTCAGATTCATTGGTGATTCTCTCTGGACAATCCAAACCGTTGACTCACCATGCTTGACGCTTCCTTTTGGTTCAGATCCGAAAGGTGTGAAACGAGAAGCCAGACTGAAAAAATACATGACAATTTCGGTCATCCCTGCACCTGAGCAAACTCGCTGATGTTATTTCAGAAAAATTATAGCAAACAAAGGCACTATAAATTGAAAAATAAAGAAACCCTAAAACAGATTTATCACCTGCAATATGATTCGTTCGCTTTCAAAAGTGGTTTAATAAACTGGTATAATTCTTTATTAGATAAAACACCCGATGAACTGGATGAAAATGATATTGCCAAAATGCTTCGTCAGAATATCTTACCGGCGCTTGCTGTACAAAAAGCAATTGAGATGATAGAGATTAATCTTATGGTGGGCTATTTATATGATGGGGAGCTATTGCTGGTATTGAGTAATCTCATCGGGAGTGACTATTTTTCTCCTTTGCAGTTACTGAAATTAAAAAATATCATCAATAATTTTGATGACAACATGTTAAACGTTGCTGCCATGAGCGATGAAGAAAAAAAACTATTTCTTGCCACCATGAAATTTATTATGAATAATTGAATTTTTTACTGTTATCATTTATTCGTTTCGTTTTTTCAGTACCGCCGTCTACACTTACTCCTGTAAACCGCCCAGGAGTAGTAATGAATCAACAACTTTTTGATGACAGCACCCTTATCCGCATTTTTGCTTTGCATGAGTTACACCGTCTTAAAGAGCGAGGCTTAACGCGCGGGGCGCTTCTCGATTATCACAGCCGCTATAAACTCGTCTTTCTGGCCCATTCCCAGCCGGAATACCGCAAACTTGGCCCGTTTGTGGCAGATATTCACCAGTGGCAAAATCTGGATGATTATTACAACCAGTACCGCCAACGCGTCATTGTTTTGCTTTCTCACCCCGCCAATCGGCGCGATCATACAAACGTTTTGATGCACGTTCAGGGTTATTTTCGCCCACACCTTGACTCCGCAGCACGTCTACAACTGGCGGCGCTTATCGACAGTTATCGCCGTAGCGAGCAACCGCTTCTTGCGCCGCTGATGCGTATCAAACACTATATGGCGCTTTATCCTGACGCCTGGCTTTCAGAGCAGCGTTATTTCGAACTTTGGCCGCGTGTGATTAACTTGCGCCATGCAGGAGTTTTATGACTACCCATCTAGTCTGGTTTCGCCAGGATTTACGTCTGCATGATAATCTCGCGCTGGCTGCCGCCTGCCGCAATTCGTCTGCACGCGTGCTGGCGTTGTATATCGCTACACCACGCCAGTGGGCGGCGCATAACATGTCGCCGCGTCAGGCTGAACTTATCAATGCTCAACTGAATGGGCTACGAATAGCGCTGGCGGAAAAAGGCATTCCTTTGCTGTTTCATGAAGTGGATGACTTTGCCGCCAGCGTCGAAATAGTTGAACAGGTGTGCGCGGAAAATCGTGTTACCCATCTGTTTTATAACTATCAGTATGAGGTGAATGAGCGGGCGCGGGATGTGCAGGTTGAGAGAACGCTGCGTAACGTGGTGTGTGAAGGATTTGATGACAGCGTGATCCTGCCGCCGGGGGCGGTGATGACTGGCAATCATGAGATGTACAAAGTCTTTACGCCATTTAAAAACGCCTGGTTGAAACGGCTGCGAGAAGGGATGCCGGAGTGCGTCGCTGCGCCAAAAGTTCGGAGTAGCGGATCGATAGATCCCGCGCCATCTATTACGCTGAATTACCCTCGTCAGCCTTTCGATACCGCGCATTTCCCGGTGGAAGAAAAAGCAGCGATTGCGCAATTACGCTATTTTTGCCAGAACGGTGCCGGAGAGTATGAGCAACAACGAGATTTTCCTGCAGTGGAAGGCACCAGCCGTTTGTCCGCCAGTCTGGCAACGGGCGGGTTATCGCCTCGCCAGTGTTTGCATCGCCTGTTGGCGGAACAGCCGCAGGCGCTGGACGGTGGGGCCGGTAGTGTCTGGCTTAATGAGCTGATCTGGCGCGAGTTCTACCGTCATCTGATGACGTATTACCCTTCGTTGTGTAAACATCGTCCATTTATTGCCTGGACGGATCGTGTACAGTGGCAAAGCAATCCCACTTATTTAAAGGCCTGGCAGGAAGGTAAAACCGGATACCCGATTGTCGATGCCGCCATGCGTCAGCTTAACAACACTGGCTGGATGCATAACCGGCTACGGATGATTACAGCAAGCTTTTTGGTGAAAGATTTGTTGATCGACTGGCGCGAAGGCGAGCGGTATTTCATGTCGCAGCTGATTGATGGTGATTTGGCAGCCAATAACGGTGGCTGGCAGTGGGCGGCTTCTACTGGAACCGATGCTGCACCGTATTTCCGTATTTTCAATCCGACAACTCAGGGCGAGAAATTTGACCACGAAGGTGAGTTTATCCGCCGGTGGCTACCAGAGTTGCGCGATGTACCAGGGAAAGCGGTGCATGAACCGTGGAAGTGGGCAGATAAATCAGGTGTGACGCTGGATTATCCGCAACCGATAGTCGATCACAAAGAAGCGAGAGTACGAACGTTGGCAGCGTATGAGGCGGCGAGGAAGGGGAAATAACAGACGCGTCAGGCAATCTTGCCCGGATGCCGGATACTGCGTGAACGCCTTCTCCGGCCTGGCAAATAGTGCAAATTCAATATATTGCAGGGACATCCAGGCCTGATAAGACGCATTAAGCGTTTTATCAGGCATCGGTGCTGGCCTGTTAAGACTCCAGCGCCAGCGCGCGGTTTCTGAACTTAAGCGCCTGATACAGCCAAATCATCAGTACCAGTCCTACACACGCCAGTGCACCCCAGGTGATTTGATCAAACACTTCAATATATGCATTGATGGAGTAGTTGATCGCTCCGGAAGCATCAAACGAAGCTTGCGATGTCTGATCGGCAATCACGCCCGCCAGATAGTTCGCAATCGCGCCGGAAAGCAGCATATAAATACCGGTTAATACGCCGGTCACGCCGGGGATTTCAATGCGCGTAATCTGCGACATAGCAACCGGGTCGATAAACAGTTCCGCAAATCCCATCACCGCCAGGCCTAACACCATCAGTGGCAGAGAAGAGTGACCATACATAGCGGACCAGCGGGCGCTTAAGGTCAGAATGCAGAATCCGGCGCTCATCAGGCCGAGACCAAGAGCAAATTTTCCCCAGATGCGCACGGTACGATTACCTGCGATGCTCTCTTTAACTACCCACGCCAGGAACACACCGCACAGCATAACTGCGAAGGCATTAATCGACTGGAACATCGCGGTCGGAACCGTATAACCAAACATATCGCGGTTAACAAAGCGGTCGATATAAAGGCTAATCGAGCTACCCCCCTGTTGTGCGAAGGCCCAGAACAACATGCTGAAGAAGGTGAGCGTCACAATCAGCCCCAGCTCCTTACGCTGTTTCTGGTTTTCTGCTTTGCGATAAATTTTTGCCAGAACGCCAAGGCCAATGATAGTCGCGACAATCAAGGCGTATACCGACCACTCTTTCCAGAACAGTACGGTAATCAGCGCAGGCGTTGCCACCAGCAGAACCAGCAGCCATCCCCAGTTAGGCAGGAGAAAGTTTGTCGCACGCAGTACGTCTTTGTTAACGCCACGGGTATGAGCAAAATGACGATTGCCACATAAGAAGATAACCAGACCCGCGATCATGCCAACCGCCGCCAGGCCAAAGCCCATCGCCCAACTGTACTCTTCCTGGGCGTAGCCACAGGCGATAGGTGCGATAATAGACCCCACGTTACCCGCCGCATACATCAGCGAGAAACCGCCATCACGACGCGGATCGGTGGGGTCATACAGCTCGCCGAGCAGGCAACTGACGTTGGATTTAAACAGACCATAGCCACAAACGATAATCGCCAGGGACAGATAGAGGAATGACGGATGGATCTCACTGGCACCCAGCACCACATGCCCGATCGCCATCAACAACGCCCCCAGCATCACCGCCATACGGTTGCCGAGAACTTTATCCGCCAAAAAGCCACCGAGGATTGGCGTGACATACACCAGCGAACAGTAGGCGCTAAATAACGCGTAGGCGTGAGTATCGTTGTATTTTAGTTGATTAGTGAGATAGAGAATCAGCAGGGCACGCATGCCGTAAAAGCTAAAATATTCCCAGATTTGCAGCGCAACGACATAGTAAATAGCGCGCGGCTGTGATGCGTGTTTATTCATAATAATTCCACAATTAACTGCAACGTCACGTAATAGTTGCGCGGCGTGCTTGTGTTTCCTTAAAGTTAAAACTTTGATACAGATCTGATTATTTGTGCAATATGCTGTCTGATTGCATAAATATACATTAGCTGAAGCGTGATGATATAAACAATTTGCGTCTTTTGGCGTCGGGTTTGTTTCTTAATATGTCAAAAGATTGGCTATCGACGAACAGGCGAGGTAACGCTATGTTAACGGTATAGCTATCAGAATACGGAAGGCGCGAAGATGAAAAACACCGAACTGGAACAACTGATTAACGAGAAACTGAACAGCGCGGCCATAAGTGATTACGCGCCGAATGGTTTGCAGGTTGAAGGCAAAGAGACGGTGCAAAAAATTGTTACCGGTGTCACCGCCAGCCAGGCTTTGCTCGATGAAGCGGTGCGTCTGGGCGCGGATGCGGTCATTGTGCATCATGGTTATTTCTGGAAAGGGGAATCGCCAGTAATTCGCGGTATGAAGCGTAACCGCTTAAAAACATTGTTGGCGAATGATATCAACCTGTATGGCTGGCATTTGCCGCTTGACGCACATCCGGAGCTGGGCAATAACGCACAGCTGGCGGCGTTACTTGGGATTACGGTCTTGGGTGAAATTGAGCCGTTAGTGCCGTGGGGCGAACTGACTATGCCTGTGCCGGGACTGGAACTAGCCTCCTGGATTGAAGCGCGTCTGGGACGTAAGCCGTTATGGTGTGGCGATACCGGACCTGAGGTGGTTCAGCGCGTCGCCTGGTGCACGGGCGGCGGACAGAGTTTTATCGATAGCGCCGCGCGTTTTGGCGTGGATGCTTTTATTACTGGCGAAGTTTCTGAACAGACCATTCATTCAGCCCGCGAGCAGGGATTGCATTTTTATGCTGCGGGTCACCATGCCACTGAACGCGGTGGTATTCGCGCATTGAGCGAGTGGCTGAATGAAAATACCGATCTTGATGTGACCTTTATTGATATTCCTAATCCTGCATAACGAATAATCAGAGGGATCGAAAGTGCAACGAGCGCGTTGTTATCTGATAGGTGAAACGGCGGTAGTGCTGGAGCTGGAACCGCCGGTGACGCTGGCTAGCCAGAAACGGATCTGGCGACTGGCGCAGCGTCTGGTGGATATGCCGAATGTGGTTGAAGCCATTCCCGGCATGAACAATATCACGGTGATTTTACGTAATCCTGAGTCGCTGGCGCTGGATGCCATAGAGCGTTTGCAACGCTGGTGGGAGGAGAGTGAGGCGCTGGAGCCGGAGTCTCGTTTTATTGAAATTCCGGTGGTTTACGGTGGCGCAGGCGGACCGGATTTGGCGGTGGTCGCGGCGCATTGTGGATTGAGCGAAAAACAGGTTGTTGAATTACACTCCTCTGTGGAATACGTGGTCTGGTTTTTAGGTTTTCAACCGGGCTTCCCGTATCTCGGGAGTTTGCCGGAACAACTACACACGCCACGGCGCGCTGAACCGCGCTTGCTCGTTCCGGCAGGTTCTGTCGGGATCGGCGGGCCGCAGACCGGTGTTTATCCGCTGGCAACGCCGGGCGGCTGGCAGTTGATTGGTCATACCTCACTCAGCCTGTTTGATCCGGCGCGTGACGAACCCATCTTATTACGTCCGGGAGACAGCGTGCGCTTTGTACCGCAGAAGGAGGGAGTATGCTGAAGATTATTCGTGCGGGCATGTATACCACTGTGCAGGATGGCGGTCGTCACGGTTTTCGCCAGTCGGGTATCAGCCACTGCGGCGCACTGGATATGCCTGCGTTACGCATTGCTAACCTGCTGGTGGGTAATGACGCCAATGCCCCCGCGCTGGAGATAACGCTCGGTCAGTTAACGGTAGAGTTCGAAACTGATGGTTGGTTTGCCCTGACGGGGGCAGGTTGCGAAGCGCGGCTGGATGATAATGCCGTCTGGACCGGCTGGCGATTGCCGATGAAAGCAGGCCAGCGTTTAACGCTTAAACGCCCGCAGCACGGGATGCGCAGTTATCTGGCGGTCGCGGGTGGTATTGATGTTCCGCCGGTAATGGGGTCATGCAGTACCGATCTCAAAGTGGGGATTGGTGGGCTGGAAGGCCGTTTACTGAAGGATGGTGACCGACTCCCGATTGGCAAAGCGAAGCGTGATTTTATGGAAGCGCAGGGCGTTAAACAGCTGCTGTGGGGCAACCGCATTCGCGCCTTGCCGGGGCCGGAATATCATGAGTTCGATCGCGCCTCGCAGGATGCATTCTGGCGTTCGCCGTGGCAGCTTAGTCCGCAAAGTAACCGTATGGGCTATCGCTTACAGGGGCAAATTTTAAAACGCACCACCGATCGCGAACTGTTATCTCACGGTTTGTTGCCGGGCGTGGTGCAGGTGCCGCATAACGGCCAGCCGATTGTATTGATGAACGACGCACAGACCACCGGTGGTTATCCGCGTATTGCCTGTATCATTGAGGCTGATATGTACCATCTGGCGCAAATTCCGCTCGGTCAGCCGATTCATTTTGTCCAGTGTTCACTGGAAGAGGCACTGAAAGCACGGCAAGATCAGCAACGTTATTTCGAACAATTAGCGTGGCGGCTGCACAATGAAAATTGACCTGAACGCCGATCTGGGCGAAGGCTGCGCCAGCGACGCAGAGCTATTAACGCTGGTTTCCTCAGCCAATATTGCCTGTGGATTTCATGCAGGCGATGCACAAACCATGCAGGCTTGCGTGCGTGACGCCATACAAAATGGTGTCGCCATTGGCGCTCACCCGAGCTTTCCGGACAGGGAACATTTTGGTCGCAGCGCCATGCAGCTGCCGCCAGAAACCGTTTACGCCCAGACGCTGTATCAAATTGGCGCGCTGGCAACGATTGCCCGTGCTCAAGGCGGCGTAATGCGTCATGTCAAACCGCACGGCATGTTGTATAACCAGGCGGCGAAAGAGGCACAACTGGCAGACGCCATTGCCAGAGCAGTTTACGCTTGCGATCCGGCGTTGATTCTCGTTGGGCTGGCGGGAAGCGAGCTGATTCGTGCAGGCAAGCAATATGGCCTGACAACGCGCGAGGAAGTGTTTGCCGATCGCAGTTATCAGGCTGACGGCTCGCTGGTGCCGCGAAGCCAGCCAGGCGCGTTGATTGAAAACGAAGAACAGGCGCTGGCGCAAACGTTGGAGATGGTGCAACACGGCAGAGTCAAAAGTATCAACGGCGAATGGGCAACGGTCACGGCGCAAACGGTCTGCCTGCATGGCGATGGAGAACACGCACTGGCGTTCGCCCGCCGACTACGCTCTACATTTGCCGAAAAGGGGATTGTTGTCGCAGCATAACCCCGCTTAATAAAGAATGAAAAAAGGATATCACCATGCCTGAAGGCCCAGAGATCCGCCGTGCAGCGGATAACCTGGAGGCGGCGATCAAAGGCAAACCTCTAACTGATGTCTGGTTTGCCTTCCCGCAGTTAAAACCTTATCAATCACAACTTATCGGTCAACACATTACCCATGTGGAAACACGCGGCAAAGCGTTGCTGACCCATTTTTCCGACGGCTTAACGCTCTATAGCCATAATCAGCTTTACGGTGTCTGGCGCGTGGTTGATACCGGCGAAGAGCCGCAGACCACGCGAGTATTGCGGGTAAAACTGCAAACTGTCGACAAAACCATTCTGCTTTATAGCGCCTCGGATATTGAGATGTTGACCCCGGAACAACTGACCACACATCCGTTTTTACAGCGTGTTGGACCCGATGTACTCGACCCGAATCTGACGCCGGAAATGGTGAAAGAACGGTTATTGTCGCCGCGCTTTCGTAACCGTCAGTTTGCTGGATTACTGCTCGATCAGGCATTTCTGGCTGGGCTTGGCAATTATTTGCGGGTGGAGATCCTTTGGCAGGTGGGGTTGACCGGAAATCATAAAGCGAAAGATCTCAACGCGGCACAACTGGATGCACTCGCGCACGCGTTACTGGATATTCCTCGGCTATCTTACGCTACGCGGGGGCAGGTGGATGAGAATAAACATCATGGGGCGCTGTTTCGCTTTAAGGTTTTTCATCGTGATGGCGAACCGTGCGAACGTTGTGGCAGCATCATTGAGAAAACCACGTTGTCCTCACGCCCGTTTTACTGGTGTCCAGGCTGCCAGCACTAGGCCGACCGCTTCGGCGCATAGGTTGAAATAAACCGCGCAATGGCTGGCCCCGTCAGCAAAATACTGAACAGGCGTAGGGTTTGCATCGCCATAATAAGCGCCATATCGGCATTGCTCCCTGCGGCGATGACCGCCACGGTATCAAGCCCGCCGGGACTGGTGGCGAGGTAGGCAGTCATAAAATCAATATGCATAAACCGGGTCAGTCCCCACGCCATACCTGCACAAATAGCCAGCAGAGCAAAAATCGACAGCAAGATTTGCGGTAGCGGGCGCAATGCCCGCAGTAAGATTTGCTTATCGAAACCAAGACCAATCCGCCAGCCAATTGCCATATACGCCATCGCCAGCAGCCATTCTGGTAGTTCGATGGTGATGAGCTGACCAGACTGGAGCACTGCACCCGCCAGCATCGGGATGAGCATCGTGCCGGAAGGAAGACGTAGCAAGCATCCCGCAGTACCGGCAACGACCGCGAGCAAAATCGTAAGCAGGAGATTAATGCTCACTGGCGGGAACCAGACGATCTGCTGGTTAACCGCTTCAGCGTTATCGCCCAGCATCATGCGGGTGACCAGAACAGCGGCCCCCGCGACGAACAGCACTCGCAGATATTGCATAAATGCCACCAGGCGAATATCTGCGCCGTAATCTTGCGCCATAGCGACCATTGCCGCCGCGCCGCCAGGAGAAGAACCCCAGGCACCGGTATTTCCAGGCAGTGAGCTATAGCGCACCAGTAACCAGCCCACGATGGCACTGGAAAGCAGCGTCACGAGTAAAATGGCTAGCACAATCGGCCAGTTAACGGCTAGCGTGGTGAGAATCGAACCAGTGAGGTTTTGCGCAATCATGCAGCCAAGAATGGCTTGGGCGGCGAGAAAAGCGGATCGGGGAAGTTGCAGAGTAATTCCGCGCATACTAAAGATGATTCCGGCGAGCATCGGCCCAAGTAATAGTGCCGCCGGAAGATGTACCGCGAGGAAGCCAATAGAAAGGAGAAGTGAAAGCACACATAACATTCCCCACTGCAAAACTGGCATCCTTCGCTTCCTCATTATTTTCTCTTTGGTGTATCGATACAGCATAAAGAAAGCCGGGCCAGGAAAAAATAACAGCAATCAAGGAAAAGGGGAAAATCAGCAATTTTCTGAAAGAGATGCCCTTTCGGTTGCAAAGGGCATCATGGGAAATTAGTTATAGTTAATCTTAAAAAGCACCACGGTATCGAAGGAGCCAGCCTCAATGGGAGTGCCGGGAATAGACGAAAGTTCAGCCGTATAGGTTTTTTCGTAGATCAGCATGTCACTGGTGAAGTCGGCATATTCGCTGTATTTGTTGAAAGTATAGGGTGAAGAATTTTCATCCAGCAAACGTAGTTTCAGACCATTACCAATCAGCAGTGCTTTATCCTCTTCAATCAATGTTTCTTCGGTATAAAACGAAGAGCTGACTTTGAATCCGTCGGTACATTGATCGTTTTGTGATTTTGTCGTTTTAATACCGAATGTTTTTGTCATGTTGTGTCGCCGGATATCCAGTACATTAAATTTACCAAAATCAATGACCTGGTTGGCTGGGGTAATAGAAAAATTGACGCTGCAATCCAATACCCGAATGTTTTCCAGACCGGTAATATGATATTTCAGGTTTTGGGCGGTAGGGTCCTCATTAACGCTTCCTTCGCCATCAAATTGCACCACAATGTAATCGCTGAGCGTGCTTTGATAATCATGCGGCGGTATCTCTCGTATCTTGACGTATAACCGCATGCGAGCGAGAAACGTACGCGACATATGAATATTATTGGGATCACCAGAGCAAATTTTGTTCTGCCATCCCATCGCGATGATCTGCTCAGGGGTATAAATATTAATGTTTTTGCTGTCGATGCACTGGTAAGTGTCGATGCGGCTTTTTCCCTGGTTAGCATCATAATCAACACCATTGTAAGTTACGCCGAGTTGATAATAGCGATCCTGAATTCCCGGGTACGGGTTAACCCAGGCGTAGACATGCTCGCTCTCAAAGTTGCCGTTGGTATTGTTGTCACAATAGACGGGAATTTTAATATCGTCAGACTCCCAGATCTTATCGCCGGGTTTGGCATTCCCTGGTACAGCAAATGGTTGAATAGATTCCGATTTTTCTACCGAACCACCGGATGAACCAAAGTAACAGTTCAGGGCAAGCGCAGATTTTAACGGTAGAAATAACAGACAGATGATGAGCAACAATCCCTCGCCAGCACTCATTTCTTCGCCTCCACCGCCTGTAAACGGCATTGCCCGTTACAGTTGAGCGTTGTCATGCGTAATGCGCCATAATCATCCATATAACCGAGATAAAACTGGCTGCCACTATAATTTCCAGTGGTTGTGCTTACTGTACTAAAAGGCGCAATCATCACAGTTTTGAAGCCCGGGAGAACGCTTTGCTCATTTCGCCCAAGATACGCGATGGTCAGATAATAGCCAGTAGGGTTTTTTAAGCTAAGCTGATTGCCCTGCTGGCTGACCTGTAACTGCAGTTCGACCTTTTCTCCTGTTTTCTTGCGTAATGCAGACGGTCGCCAGAACACCTTGATACGGCTCTGGATGGCGACTTGCAGAACGGCATGGTCGCTGTTTTTTTCCGGGGCGGGAGGAATTTCACGCATATTGTAGAAAAATAGCGTTTCGCGATCGCCAGGTAATTTCGAGGTCGAGGCTTGCTTGACTATCCGCACCTGCGTTGTTGCTTTCGGTTCCAGACGTTGTATCGGTGGCAGGGCGACCAGAAGATCGTCGCTTTTCTCCCCTTTTTCATTTTCGAGCCAGGAATAAGCGAGGTAGGGGAGTTTATCGCTACGATTATCTACTCGCAGACTGGTAGCTTTATCATTAGCGTTAAACACAATGCGAGTGCGGTCGGGTTGTAGTGCAGCGTGGCTACACAGACTGGTAACCAACAACAAAAGGGGCAGTCCTTTCATAAATGTCATTTTCATTTCCTTAATTAATGACAAGGTAAAATCAGGCGATTTGCGGTGTCTTCCATATGTTCAGGAAGATGGATCGAGCAACGCTGACTATCACCCCAGACCACGGTAAACTTTTGATTTTCAGCGACTCCGCTTAACCAGGCGTGTCCTTCCTCGCCAACCATCCCCACGCTAATGCTGCTGCCATCCTGACGGATATCTGCACCGAGGGGAGGGAACTGACCGCTGGCGTTGCGAATGATGACGTTAATGTCTTTACCGGAACGGGATGCCAGTGATTTGTAACCTATTGCGCCTTCAATCCACGTTTCTTTGATGACGTTTTCTGTCACCGTCACGCCGTCGGGTAAGTCGTTCATGTTCACGGCCACGGTGGAAGGTTGATAACTGGAAACCAGCGGTACCACTGCAATGCCAAAATGGTTGGTGTAGTCGAGATTGCCCTGAACCGGAATATCTGCCACGCCATCGGTGCTGACCATCAGGCGTGGTTCATTGGTGGAGCTGCGGCGATGGAAGGCTGCACCATATTGCGTCGCCGTGAAAGAACCACTCCAGCTGCTGCTAACAGAACTGTAGTCATTGGCAGCATAAGTACCAGAAAGATCCCACTCACCCGCTGAACTCAGGTGCTGATAGTTACCGCTCACCTGGGCTCCATTGTCCGGACGGTCGGATTGTAGTCCAGCAGACATCCCCCAGCTATTTCGTTCATCCAGCGTATCGTTCCACGACATGCGGTGTGTGGTGCTGTGGCTACTGTTTTGCATGTCATAACCGACCCGACCACCGTTACCGAAGGGAAGCGAAATCGACAGGTAAATCTGGTTGTCGCGATCTTTATCTTCGTAATGGGTTGTATTGAATGACGTCGAAATAGAGATATCTCTCCAGTCACCAATATCAACATTAAAACCTGCCGTAATGTTGGCAGTCGTGGAGGCGTCTGCATTCCACCAGGTCTGATGCAGCAGGTTGGCGTAAAGGTTGAGGTTTAGTGGGGTAATTGGTTGGCCCACGGATAAGCTGATCGTCTGTTTTTCGTCCTGCGCATCGTTGTCGTTGTATTTGTGATCCAGATAGTTGGCGTAGCTGTGAAAATGACGATCTGAGAAGCGATAAGCGGCGAGCGAAATCGTGCTGTTAGTGGCATCCACTTGTTTGCTGTAATTAAAGCGGTAACTTAAGCCCCGCTCGTCCTGCTGAGTATCAAACTGACTACTGGCCCAGGTGACATCAAACGACAATGCACCAAGCCAGAGCATATTTTGCCCGATACCCATTGCGGCAGAATGGTAGTCGTCACCCGAAATCAGCAGGCCGCCGTACAGCGAGGTATTTGACAGCATCCCCCAGGAAACTTCATTGCTAAAAAAGGTTTCATTTTCAGTTTGATGAGACATAGATGTTCGCGGCTGACCGGCAGCAAGTTTATAGCGAACCTGCCCCTGGCGCGTAAGGAAAGGCGTCGATGCTGCCGAAACCTGGAAATTGTTCACCCGACCATCTTCTTCCGTCACTTTGACATCCAGCGTCCCCTGGACGGACTGATTCAGATCATCAATGATAAACGGGCCTGGCGGGACTTTTTTCTGGTAGATGACGCGGCCTGATTGACTGATCGTCACCGTGGCATTGGTTTGTGCAATACCGCTAATTTGTGGAGCGTAGCCGCGCAGTTCCCACGGTAACATCCGGTCGTCACTCGCCAGTGCCGCGCCGGTATAAGAAAAACCGTCGAAAATATTGGAACTAAAATCCGTTTCGCCGAGGGTTAATTTTGAACCTAATTGCGGTAGCGGGCGAAAAAGATAGGTACGTGATATTTCGCCTGACTGCTCATGGTTATCATCGCCATCATTTTGATTCAACTGATAGTCACTGCGTAAGCGCCATGCCCCCGCGTTAATTCCGGCTGTTCCGTAGGCGTTAAGATTAGTGCTGCTGCTGCCATCCTGTGGGCGGTAGCTGCTGGCAAACAAGTTGTAATCCATTAGGACACCGGGGACACCTTCTTTCCATGTGGAGGGTGGAGTCCAGTTATCTGAGTGCCACGCCAGCCAGGCCTGTGGGATGGTGATATTCAGTTGCTGACTGGCCTGATCAAAATTGAAGAGCATTTCTGGTCGGGAGCTAAAATCGACGCACTGATTAATCAGGGGTAACGACTGACGGACTTCAGGTTTTAAGCCAAATTTATCGACCAATAAATCATTGATGCACGGAATGGTAGTGTCACCCTTTTTTTGCCAGTTAATTTTTTGCCCATTACTGATTTGGTTATTATTTACCGCAACGCTGACAAAATATTCACCGGGAGCAATGACACCTTTTTCCTTTAATAATGAAATATCAATGCGCTCACGCATCGATTTGTCGAGGACATTCAGGTTGAATTCAACCGCCATGGCGGAAGGCATCGCCATGACCAGGCAGGATACAAAAGAGAGTCGATAAATATTCACGGTGTCCATACCAGATAAATATTTTAAGAAAGGCGGCAGTGATGCCGCCCAATAACGCTTATTTATAATCCAGTACGTAGGTTGCATTCGCTGTAACAGCCCCTGCCGTTACTGGTGTCGCTTGATCAATTTGTTCCATCCAGGCAAAGAAGTTCAGTGTTTGTTCACTGGACGTTGGTGCGAGGTCGATATCCGGAGAAGCAGTGCCTAAAATGATATTGCTTTGATCCTTATTCATTAAACGCACGCCGACACCGGTGGCTTCGCCAGTGCTGGTATTGTTGAGTATCGGATCTGCGCCAGTGGTTTTCGCTGAGCTATCGAAGGTGACCGCGACTTTAGAAATCTTGCCACCGGAACCGTTATTAGAGTTTTCCAGGTCGCAGTTGATTAAACGCAGGTCGACAGCAACCGCATCGCTGTGATGAGACTGATTAATGTGGCTGGTGGTCACCTGACCTAGCTCAATTTCTTTATCAATATCATCATGATGTATTTCACATGGTGCTTCTATAACTTCACCTTTAAAGTGAATTTCACCAGAACCTTCATCAGCTGCATAAACCGGTGCAGTGAATAACAGAGATACGGCCAATGCGGCCAATGTTTTTTGTCCTTTAAACATAACTGAGTCCTTTACAGAAATAGAAAAAGTATAGCGATATCAGAATATCTTATTTGATTGTCGAATGTTTTTAGTTTTACTTAAAAATATTATTAATTATATTAAATGCAAGGTTAACTAATTGATGTGATGAATTAATAATTTAATGAATGTTATCGGGGGAATGAGATAGATATACCTCATTTTCATGAGGTTATAAATGTAACTAAAAGTAGATACCTTAATTAAAATTTATTATTTTGCCGATAAAATGAACAATTCTATTATTTTGCAATATTAATGTCAGCCGGTTAATTAATTTTATTTTTACATTTTTTTGTATTCAGGTAGATAAAAATTAACCCGCCTTTTAAGGGCGGGTTAACAGAATTTACAGCTTAGGAATCAGCAGTTAACGTTTGATGTCGCTTTTAAAATCGCGTTTTTCATAGCCGGTATACAGCTGACGTGGACGGGCAATCTTCATGCCGTCACTGTGCATTTCGCTCCAGTGGGCGATCCAGCCAACTGTACGTGCCATAGCGAAGATCACGGTGAACATGGAAGACGGAATACCCATCGCTTTCAGGATGATACCAGAGTAGAAATCGACGTTCGGGTACAGTTTCTTCTCGATAAAGTACGGGTCGTTCAGCGCGATGTTTTCCAGCTCCATAGCCACTTCCAGCAGGTCATCCTTCGTGCCCAGCTCTTTCAGGACTTCGTGGCAGGTTTCACGCATGACGGTGGCGCGCGGGTCGTAGTTTTTGTACACGCGGTGACCGAAGCCCATCAGGCGGAAAGAGTCATTCTTATCTTTCGCACGACGAACAAATTCCGGAATGTGTTTAACGGAGCTGATTTCTTCCAGCATTTTCAGAGCCGCTTCGTTAGCACCACCGTGCGCTGGTCCCCACAACGAAGCAATACCTGCGGCGATACAGGCAAACGGGTTCGCCCCCGAAGAGCCAGCGGTACGCACGGTGGAGGTAGAGGCGTTCTGTTCATGGTCAGCGTGCAGGATCAGAATACGGTCCATAGCACGTTCCAGAATCGGATTAACTTCATACGGTTCGCACGGCGTGGAGAACATCATATTCAGGAAGTTACCGGCATAGGAGAGATCGTTGCGCGGGTAAACGAATGGCTGACCAATGGAATACTTGTAACACATCGCGGCCATGGTCGGCATTTTTGACAGCAGGCGGAACGCGGCAATTTCACGATGACGAGGATTGTTAACATCCAGCGAGTCGTGATAGAACGCCGCCAGCGCGCCGGTAATACCACACATGACTGCCATTGGATGCGAGTCGCGACGGAAAGCATGGAACAGACGGGTAATCTGCTCGTGGATCATGGTATGACGGGTCACCGTCGTTTTAAATTCGTCATACTGTTCCTGAGTTGGTTTTTCACCATTCAGCAGGATGTAACAAACTTCCAGGTAGTTAGAATCGGTCGCCAGCTGATCGATCGGGAAACCGCGGTGCAGCAAAATACCTTCATCACCATCAATAAAAGTAATTTTAGATTCGCAGGATGCGGTTGAAGTGAAGCCTGGGTCAAAGGTGAACACACCTTTTGAACCGAGAGTACGGATATCAATAACATCTTGACCCAGCGTGCCTTTCAGCACATCCAGTTCAACAGCTGTGTCCCCGTTGAGGGTGAGTTTTGCTTTTGTATCAGCCATTTAAGGTCTCCTTAGCGCCTTATTGCGTAAGACTGCCGGAACTTAAATTTGCCTTCGCACATCAACCTGGCTTTACCCGTTTGTTATTTGGCTCGCCGCTCTGCGGAAGAGGGGAAAACCTGGGTACAGAGCTCTGGGCGCTTGCAGGTAAAGGATCCATTGATGACGAATAAATGGCGAATCAAGTACTTAGCAATCCGAATTATTAAACTTGTCTACCACTAATAACTGTCCCGAATGAATTGGTCAATACTTCCACACTGTTACATAAGTTAATCTTAGGTGAAATACTGACTTCATAACTTTTACGCATTATATGCTTTTCCTAGTGATGTTTGTAACAACTTTGTTGAATGATTGTCAAATTAGATGATTAAAAATTAAATAAATGTTGTTATCGTGACCCAGATCACTGTTCGGGATAAAACCCGACAAACTATATGTAGGTTAATTGTAATGATTTTGTGAACAGCCTATACTGCCGCCAGGTCTCCGGAACACCCTGCAATCCCGAGCCACCCAGCGTTGTAACGTGTCGTTTTCGCATCTGGAAGCAGTGTTTTGCATGACGCGCAGTTATAGAAAGGACGCTGTCTGACCCGCAAGCAGACCGGAGGAAGGAAATCCCGACGTCTCCAGGTAACAGAAAGTTAACCTCTGTGCCCGTAGTCCCCAGGGAATAATAAGAACAGCATGTGGGCGTTATTCATGATAAGAAATGTGAAAAAACAAAGACCTGTTAATCTGGACCTACAGACCATCCGGTTCCCCGTCACGGCGATAGCGTCCATTCTCCATCGCGTTTCCGGTGTGATCACCTTTGTTGCAGTGGGCATCCTGCTGTGGCTTCTGGGTACCAGCCTCTCTTCCCCTGAAGGTTTCGAGCAAGCTTCCGCGATTATGGGCAGCTTCTTCGTCAAATTTATCATGTGGGGCATCCTTACCGCTCTGGCGTATCACGTCGTCGTAGGTATTCGCCACATGATGATGGATTTTGGCTATCTGGAAGAAACATTCGAAGCGGGTAAACGCTCCGCCAAAATCTCCTTTGTTATTACTGTCGTGCTTTCACTTCTCGCAGGAGTCCTCGTATGGTAAGCAACGCCTCCGCATTAGGACGCAATGGCGTACATGATTTCATCCTCGTTCGCGCTACCGCTATCGTCCTGACGCTTTACATCATTTATATGGTCGGTTTTTTCGCTACCAGTGGCGAGCTGACATATGAAGTCTGGATTGGTTTCTTCGCCTCTGCGTTCACCAAAGTGTTCACCCTGCTGGCGCTGTTTTCTATCTTGATCCATGCCTGGATCGGCATGTGGCAGGTGTTGACCGACTACGTTAAACCGCTGGCCTTGCGCCTGATGCTGCAACTGGTGATTGTCGTTGCACTGGTGGTTTACGTGATTTATGGATTCGTTGTGGTGTGGGGTGTGTGATGAAATTGCCAGTCAGAGAATTTGATGCAGTTGTGATTGGTGCCGGTGGCGCAGGTATGCGCGCGGCGCTGCAAATTTCCCAGAGCGGCCAAACCTGTGCGCTGCTCTCCAAAGTCTTCCCGACCCGTTCCCATACCGTTTCTGCGCAAGGCGGCATTACCGTTGCGCTGGGTAATACCCATGAAGATAACTGGGAATGGCATATGTACGACACCGTAAAAGGGTCGGACTATATCGGTGACCAGGACGCGATTGAATATATGTGTAAAACCGGGCCGGAAGCGATTCTGGAACTGGAACACATGGGGCTACCGTTCTCGCGTCTTGATGATGGTCGTATCTATCAACGTCCGTTTGGCGGCCAGTCGAAAAACTTCGGTGGCGAGCAAGCGGCACGTACTGCGGCGGCAGCTGACCGTACCGGTCACGCACTGTTGCACACGCTTTATCAGCAGAACCTGAAAAACCACACCACCATTTTCTCCGAGTGGTATGCGCTGGATCTGGTGAAGAACCAGGATGGCGCGGTAGTTGGTTGTACCGCACTGTGCATCGAAACCGGTGAAGTGGTTTACTTCAAAGCCCGTGCGACTGTGCTGGCAACCGGCGGGGCAGGGCGTATTTATCAGTCCACCACCAACGCGCACATTAACACCGGCGACGGCGTCGGTATGGCTATCCGTGCAGGTGTACCTGTGCAGGATATGGAAATGTGGCAGTTCCACCCGACCGGTATAGCAGGTGCGGGCGTACTGGTCACCGAAGGTTGCCGTGGTGAAGGCGGTTATCTGCTGAACAAACATGGCGAACGCTTTATGGAGCGTTATGCGCCGAACGCCAAAGACCTGGCGGGCCGTGACGTGGTGGCGCGTTCCATCATGATCGAAATCCGTGAAGGTCGCGGCTGTGATGGTCCGTGGGGGCCACATGCAAAACTGAAACTCGACCACCTGGGTAAAGAAGTTCTCGAATCCCGTCTGCCGGGTATCCTTGAACTCTCCCGTACCTTCGCACACGTCGATCCGGTGAAAGAGCCGATTCCGGTTATCCCAACCTGTCACTACATGATGGGCGGTATTCCGACCAAAGTGACCGGTCAGGCGCTGACGGTGAACGAGAAAGGCGAAGATGTGGTTGTTCCGGGGCTGTTCGCGGTAGGTGAAATCGCTTGTGTATCGGTACACGGTGCTAACCGTCTTGGCGGCAACTCGCTGCTGGACCTGGTGGTCTTTGGTCGCGCAGCGGGCCTGCATCTGCAAGAGTCTATTGCCGAGCAGGGCGCACTGCGCGATGCCAGCGAGTCTGATGTTGAAGCGTCTCTGGATCGTCTGAATCGCTGGAACAACAACCGTAATGGTGAAGATCCAGTGGCGATTCGTAAAGCACTGCAAGAATGTATGCAGCATAACTTCTCGGTCTTCCGTGAAGGTGATGCGATGGCAAAAGGGCTTGAGCAGTTGAAAGTGATCCGCGAGCGTTTGAAAAATGCCCGTCTGGATGACACTTCCAGCGAGTTCAACACCCAGCGCGTTGAATGCCTGGAACTGGATAACCTGATGGAAACGGCGTATGCAACGGCTGTTTCTGCCAACTTCCGTACCGAAAGCCGTGGCGCGCATAGCCGCTTCGACTTCCCGGATCGTGATGATGAAAACTGGCTGTGCCACTCCCTGTATCTGCCAGAGTCGGAATCCATGACGCGCCGAAGCGTCAACATGGAACCGAAACTGCGCCCGGCATTCCCGCCGAAGATTCGTACTTACTAATGCGGAGACAGGAAAATGAGACTCGAGTTTTCAATTTATCGCTATAACCCGGATGTTGATGATGCTCCGCGTATGCAGGATTACACCCTGGAAGCGGAAGAAGGTCGCGACATGATGCTGCTGGATGCGCTTATCCAGTTGAAAGAGAAAGATCCCAGCCTGTCGTTCCGCCGCTCCTGCCGTGAAGGTGTGTGCGGTTCCGACGGTCTGAACATGAATGGCAAGAATGGTCTGGCCTGTATTACCCCGATTTCGGCACTCAACCAGTCGGGCAAGAAGATTGTGATTCGCCCGCTGCCAGGTTTACCGGTGATCCGCGATTTGGTGGTAGACATGGGACAATTCTATGCGCAATATGAGAAAATTAAGCCTTACCTGTTGAATAATGGACAAAATCCGCCAGCTCGCGAGCATTTACAGATGCCAGAGCAGCGCGAAAAACTCGACGGGCTGTATGAATGTATTCTCTGCGCATGTTGTTCAACCTCTTGTCCGTCTTTCTGGTGGAATCCCGATAAGTTTATCGGCCCGGCAGGCTTGTTAGCGGCATATCGTTTCCTGATCGATAGCCGTGATACCGAGACTGACAGCCGCCTCGACGGTTTGAGCGATGCATTCAGTGTATTCCGCTGTCACAGCATCATGAACTGCGTCAGTGTATGTCCGAAAGGGCTGAACCCGACGCGCGCTATCGGCCATATCAAGTCGATGTTGTTGCAGCGTAATGCGTAAATTCCAGGCCTGATAAGACGCGCAAGCGTCGCATCAGGCAACCAGGGCCGGATGCGACGTGAACGCCTTATCCGGCCTACAAAAGAAATGCAGGAAATCTTTAAAAACTGCCCCTGACACTAAGACAGTTTTTAAAGGTTCCTTCGCGAGCCACTACGTAGACAAGAGCTCGCAAGTGAACCCCGGCACGCACATCACTGTGCGTGGTAGTATCCACGGCGAAGTAAGCATAAAAAAGATGCTTAAGGGATCACGATGCAGAACAGCGCTTTGAAAGCCTGGTTGGACTCTTCTTACCTCTCTGGCGCAAACCAGAGCTGGATAGAACAGCTCTATGAAGACTTCTTAACCGATCCTGACTCGGTTGACGCTAACTGGCGTTCGACGTTCCAGCAGTTACCTGGTACGGGAGTCAAACCGGATCAATTCCACTCTCAAACGCGTGAATATTTCCGCCGCCTGGCGAAAGACGCTTCACGTTACTCTTCAACGATCTCCGACCCTGACACCAATGTGAAGCAGGTTAAAGTCCTGCAGCTCATTAACGCATACCGCTTCCGCGGTCACCAGCATGCGAATCTCGATCCGCTGGGACTGTGGCAGCAAGAGAAAGTGGCCGATCTGGATCCGTCTTTCCACGATCTGACCGAAGCAGACTTCCAGGAGACCTTCAACGTCGGTTCATTTGCCAGCGGCAAAGAAACCATGAAACTCGGCGAGCTGCTGGAAGCCCTCAAGCAAACCTACTGCGGCCCGATTGGTGCCGAGTACATGCACATTACCAGCACCGAAGAAAAACGCTGGATCCAACAGCGTATCGAGTCTGGTCGCGCGACTTTCAATAGCGAAGAGAAAAAACGCTTCTTAAGCGAACTGACCGCCGCTGAAGGCCTTGAACGTTACCTCGGCGCAAAATTCCCAGGCGCAAAACGCTTCTCGCTGGAAGGTGGTGACGCGTTAATCCCGATGCTTAAAGAGATGATCCGCCATGCTGGCAACAGCGGCACCCGTGAAGTGGTTCTTGGGATGGCGCACCGTGGTCGTCTGAACGTGCTGGTTAACGTGCTGGGTAAAAAACCGCAAGACTTGTTCGACGAGTTTGCCGGTAAACATAAAGAACACCTCGGCACGGGCGACGTGAAATACCACATGGGCTTCTCGTCTGACTTCCAGACCGATGGCGGCCTGGTTCACCTGGCGCTGGCGTTTAACCCGTCTCACCTTGAGATTGTAAGCCCGGTAGTTATCGGTTCTGTTCGCGCCCGTCTGGACAGACTCGATGAGCCGAGCAGCAACAAAGTGCTGCCAATCACCATCCACGGTGATGCTGCAGTGACCGGGCAGGGCGTGGTTCAGGAAACTCTGAACATGTCGAAAGCGCGTGGTTATGAAGTTGGCGGTACGGTACGTATCGTTATCAACAACCAGGTTGGCTTCACCACCTCTAACCCGCTGGATGCCCGTTCTACGCCGTACTGTACTGATATCGGTAAGATGGTACAGGCACCGATTTTCCACGTTAATGCGGATGATCCGGAAGCCGTTGCCTTTGTGACCCGTCTGGCGCTCGATTTCCGTAACACCTTTAAACGTGATGTCTTCATCGACCTGGTGTGCTACCGCCGTCACGGCCACAACGAAGCCGACGAGCCGAGTGCAACTCAGCCGCTGATGTATCAGAAAATCAAAAAACATCCGACGCCGCGCAAAATCTACGCTGACAAGCTGGAGCAGGAAAAAGTCGCGACGCTGGAAGATGCCACTGAGATGGTTAACCTGTACCGCGATGCGCTGGATGCTGGCGATTGCGTGGTAGCAGAGTGGCGTCCGATGAACATGCACTCTTTCACCTGGTCGCCGTACCTCAACCACGAATGGGACGAAGAGTACCCGAACAAAGTTGAGATGAAGCGGCTGCAGGAACTGGCGAAACGTATCAGTACGGTGCCGGAAGCGGTTGAAATGCAGTCTCGCGTTGCCAAGATTTATGGCGATCGCCAGGCAATGGCTGCCGGTGAGAAACTGTTCGACTGGGGCGGCGCGGAAAACCTCGCTTACGCCACGTTGGTTGATGAAGGCATTCCGGTCCGCCTGTCGGGTGAAGACTCCGGTCGCGGTACCTTCTTCCATCGTCATGCGGTGATCCACAACCAGTCCAACGGTTCCACTTACACGCCGCTGCAACATATCCATAATGGTCAGGGCGCGTTCCGCGTCTGGGACTCCGTACTGTCTGAAGAAGCAGTGCTGGCGTTTGAATACGGTTATGCCACCGCAGAGCCGCGCACGCTGACCATCTGGGAAGCGCAGTTTGGTGACTTCGCTAACGGTGCGCAGGTGGTTATCGACCAGTTCATCTCCTCTGGCGAACAAAAATGGGGCCGGATGTGTGGCCTGGTGATGTTGCTGCCGCACGGTTACGAAGGGCAGGGGCCGGAGCACTCCTCCGCGCGTCTGGAACGTTATCTGCAACTTTGTGCTGAACAAAACATGCAGGTGTGCGTACCGTCTACCCCGGCACAGGTTTACCACATGCTGCGTCGTCAGGCGCTGCGCGGGATGCGTCGTCCGCTGGTGGTGATGTCGCCGAAATCCCTGCTGCGTCATCCGCTGGCGGTTTCCAGCCTCGAAGAACTGGCGAACGGCACCTTCCTGCCTGCCATTGGTGAAATCGACGAGCTTGATCCTAAGGGTGTGAAGCGCGTAGTGATGTGTTCTGGTAAGGTTTATTACGACCTGTTGGAACAACGCCGTAAGAACAATCAACACGATGTCGCCATTGTGCGTATCGAGCAACTCTACCCGTTCCCGCATAAAGCGATGCAGGAAGTGTTGCAGCAGTTTGCTCACGTCAAGGATTTTGTCTGGTGCCAGGAAGAGCCGCTCAACCAGGGCGCATGGTACTGCAGCCAGCATCATTTCCGTGAAGTGATTCCGTTTGGGGCTTCTCTGCGTTATGCAGGCCGCCCGGCCTCCGCCTCTCCGGCGGTAGGGTATATGTCCGTTCACCAGAAACAGCAACAAGATCTGGTTAATGACGCGCTGAACGTCGAATAAATAAAGGATACACAATGAGTAGCGTAGATATTCTGGTCCCTGACCTGCCTGAATCCGTAGCCGATGCCACCGTCGCAACCTGGCATAAAAAACCCGGCGACGCAGTCGTACGTGATGAAGTGCTGGTAGAAATCGAAACTGACAAAGTGGTACTGGAAGTACCGGCATCAGCAGACGGCATTCTGGATGCGGTTCTGGAAGATGAAGGTACAACCGTAACGTCTCGTCAGATCCTTGGTCGCCTGCGTGAAGGCAACAGCGCCGGGAAAGAAACCAGCGCTAAAGCTGAAGAGAAAGCGTCCACTCCGGCACAACGGCAACAAGCGTCTCTGGAAGAGCAAAACAACGATGCGTTAAGCCCGGCGATCCGTCGCCTTTTGGCTGAACACAATCTTGATGCCAGCGCCATTAAAGGCACCGGTGTAGGTGGTCGTCTGACCCGTGAAGATGTGGAAAAACATCTGGCGAAAGCCCCGGCGAAAGAGTCTGCACCAGCAGCTGCGGCTCCCGCGGCGCAACCGGCTCTGGCTGCACGTAGCGAAAAACGTGTCCCGATGACTCGCCTGCGTAAGCGTGTGGCAGAGCGTCTGCTGGAAGCGAAAAACTCCACCGCCATGCTGACCACGTTCAACGAAGTCAACATGAAGCCGATTATGGATCTGCGTAAGCAGTACGGTGAAGCGTTTGAAAAACGTCACGGCATCCGTCTGGGCTTTATGTCCTTCTACGTGAAAGCGGTGGTTGAAGCCCTGAAACGTTATCCGGAAGTGAATGCTTCTATCGACGGCGATGATGTGGTTTACCACAACTATTTCGACGTCAGCATGGCGGTATCTACGCCGCGCGGCCTGGTGACGCCGGTTCTGCGTGATGTGGATACCCTCGGCATGGCAGACATCGAGAAGAAAATTAAAGAGCTGGCAGTTAAAGGCCGTGACGGCAAGCTGACGGTTGAAGATCTGACCGGTGGTAACTTCACCATCACCAACGGTGGTGTGTTCGGTTCCCTGATGTCTACGCCTATCATCAACCCGCCGCAGAGCGCAATTCTGGGTATGCACGCTATCAAAGATCGTCCGATGGCAGTGAATGGTCAGGTTGAGATCCTGCCGATGATGTACCTGGCGCTGTCCTACGATCACCGTCTGATCGATGGTCGCGAGTCCGTGGGCTTCCTGGTAACGATCAAAGAGTTGCTGGAAGATCCGACGCGTCTGCTGCTGGACGTGTAGTAGTTTAAGTTTCACCTGCACTGTAGACCGGATGAGGCATTATCGCTTTCTCCGGCAATTGAAGCCTGATGCGACGCTTAACGCGTCTTATCAGGCCTACGGGAAGCACCGATGTAGGTCGGATAAGGCGCTCGCGCCGCATCCGACAAGCGATGCCTGATGCGACGCTTGCGCGTCTTATCAGGCCTACGGGTGACCGACAATACCCGGAAGCGATACGAAATATTCGGTCTACGGTTTAAAAGATAACGATTACTGAAGGATGGACAGAACACATGAACTTACATGAATATCAGGCAAAACAACTGTTTGCCCGCTATGGCTTACCAGCACCGGTGGGTTATGCCTGTACTACTCCGCGCGAAGCAGAAGAAGCCGCTTCAAAAATCGGTGCCGGTCCGTGGGTAGTGAAATGTCAGGTTCACGCTGGTGGCCGCGGTAAAGCGGGCGGTGTGAAAGTTGTAAACAGCAAAGAAGACATCCGTGCTTTTGCAGAAAACTGGCTGGGCAAGCGTCTGGTAACGTATCAAACAGATGCTAATGGCCAACCGGTTAACCAGATTCTGGTTGAAGCAGCGACCGATATCGCTAAAGAGCTGTATCTTGGTGCCGTTGTAGACCGTAGTTCCCGTCGCGTGGTCTTTATGGCCTCCACTGAAGGCGGCGTGGAAATCGAAAAAGTGGCGGAAGAAACTCCGCACCTGATCCACAAAGTTGCGCTTGATCCGCTGACTGGCCCGATGCCGTATCAGGGACGCGAGCTGGCGTTCAAACTGGGCCTGGAAGGTAAACTGGTTCAACAGTTCACCAAAATTTTCATGGGTCTGGCGACCATTTTCCTTGAGCGCGACCTTGCTCTTATCGAAATTAACCCGCTGGTTATTACCAAACAGGGCGATCTGATCTGCCTCGACGGTAAACTGGGTGCTGATGGCAACGCACTGTTCCGCCAGCCTGATCTGCGCGAAATGCGCGACCAGTCGCAGGAAGATCCACGTGAAGCACAGGCTGCACAGTGGGAACTGAACTACGTTGCGCTGGACGGTAACATCGGTTGTATGGTTAACGGCGCAGGTCTGGCGATGGGCACCATGGACATCGTTAAACTGCACGGCGGCGAACCGGCTAACTTCCTGGACGTTGGCGGTGGCGCAACCAAAGAACGTGTAACCGAAGCATTTAAAATCATCCTCTCTGACGACAAAGTGAAAGCCGTTCTGGTTAACATCTTCGGCGGTATCGTTCGTTGCGACCTGATCGCTGACGGTATCATCGGCGCGGTAGCGGAAGTGGGTGTTAACGTACCGGTCGTGGTACGTCTGGAAGGTAACAACGCCGAACTCGGCGCGAAGAAACTGGCTGACAGCGGCCTGAATATTATTGCAGCAAAAGGTCTGACGGATGCAGCTCAGCAGGTTGTTGCCGCAGTGGAGGGGAAATAATGTCCATTTTAATTGATAAAAACACCAAGGTTATCTGCCAGGGCTTTACCGGTAGCCAGGGGACTTTCCACTCTGAACAGGCCATTGCATACGGCACCAAAATGGTTGGCGGCGTAACCCCAGGTAAAGGCGGTACTACCCACCTCGGCCTGCCGGTGTTCAACACCGTGCGTGAAGCCGTTGCTGCTACTGGCGCTACCGCTTCTGTTATCTACGTACCAGCACCGTTCTGCAAAGACTCCATTCTGGAAGCCATCGATGCAGGCATCAAACTGATTATCACCATCACTGAAGGCATCCCGACGCTGGATATGCTGACCGTGAAAGTGAAACTGGACGAAGCTGGCGTACGCATGATCGGCCCGAACTGCCCAGGCGTTATCACTCCGGGTGAATGTAAAATCGGCATCCAGCCGGGTCACATTCACAAACCGGGTAAAGTGGGTATCGTTTCCCGTTCCGGTACACTCACCTATGAAGCGGTTAAACAGACCACGGATTACGGTTTCGGTCAGTCGACCTGTGTCGGTATCGGCGGCGACCCGATCCCTGGCTCTAACTTTATCGACATCCTCGAAATGTTCGAAAAAGATCCGCAGACCGAAGCGATCGTGATGATCGGTGAGATCGGCGGTAGCGCTGAAGAAGAAGCGGCTGCGTACATCAAAGAGCATGTTACCAAGCCAGTTGTGGGTTACATCGCTGGTGTGACTGCGCCGAAAGGCAAACGTATGGGCCACGCGGGTGCCATCATTGCCGGTGGGAAAGGGACTGCGGATGAGAAATTCGCAGCTCTGGAAGCCGCAGGCGTGAAAACCGTTCGCAGCCTGGCGGATATCGGTGAAGCACTGAAAACTGTTCTGAAATAAATATCTGTAATAAGAAATAGCCCTCGCCGCTTCCCTTTACAGGAATGGCGAAGGGCTGTCGGTTTCGACATGGTTGGCCATCATATGATGGCCTTTTTTATGCTTATCGCGATGATTTTCGCTGCGCTATCAGGGTAAATTTATAGTCATCGGTATTAAAAGCGTTGCGGCTATATTCAAACACCCGGCCATCAACTAAATATCCACGCGATACTTTTTCAAGAATCGGCTTAGTCTGGCTGATATTAAGCAGACGGCTCATCTCTTCAGTTGGCATCAGAGGAATGATTTCCTGTTCGCTACGATCGATAACCATTTTCTTCACTTCTTCAATAAAGTGATATTTCGAATTTTCCATGACCTGCCAGGTGAGATCCGGGAACAACGCAAGCGGCATCCAGGTTTCTTCCAGCGCCATTGGCTTTTGCTTGCGATAGCGCACGCGCTTCACATGCCACACACGATCCTGCGCGGTGATTTGTAGCTGTTGCTGAAGAAAATCGTCAGCCGGAATCACTTCAAATATCAGAACTTCACTGTGTGTATCGACGTGACGGTCCGACAGTTTTTCATCAAAACTGGTTAACTGAAAAATATCGTAATTGACCCGCTCTTCTTTGACGTAAGTCCCGCTGCCCTGAATGCTTTCGAGGATCTGTTGCTCGACTAGCTGGCGCAAAGCCTGACGCACCGTAACCCGGCTGACGCCAAACTCTGTTTGTAGTGCTGATTCAGTGGGTAACGCATCGCCAGGTTTAAGCTCGCCACGTGCAATCTGCTCACGAATGCGATCAGCAATCTGTCGGTATAAGGGTTTCCGTCCCATTATTTAGCATCTCATTAATACGAATTTTGTCATTATGCCCGATAAATTCATTCTGTAAATAATACAAATATAATACAAATAATCTCAATCAAGTGAAATTGATCACATAATAGTATTTGTTTGTCGGGCACACTGGCGCGACTATAAAAACGATCAAGTGAGGATCATGATGAACCTGACGACTCTGACCCACCGCGATGCGCTGTGCCTGAATGCGCGCTTTACCAGCCGTGAAGAGGCCATCCACGCGTTGACTCAACGTCTTGCTGCTCTGGGGAAAATTTCCAGTACTGAGCAATTTCTGGAAGAAGTGTATCGCCGTGAAAGCCTTGGCCCGACCGCCTTAGGTGAAGGGCTGGCTGTGCCGCATGGCAAAACTGCTGCGGTAAAAGAAGCGGCGTTTGCGGTCGCCATACTCAGCGAGCCGCTTCAGTGGGAAGGCGTGGATGGCCCGGAAGCGGTTGATTTAGTGGTGTTGCTGGCGATTCCCCCCAATGAAGCGGGTACTACGCACATGCAACTGCTGACAGCGCTGACCACGCGCCTGGCGGATGATGAGATACGGGCGCGTATACAGTCGGCGACGACGCCTGATGAATTGCTCTCGGCGCTGGATGACAAGGGAGGCACGCAACCCTCAGCTTCTTTTTCCAACGCGCCAACTATCGTCTGCGTAACGGCCTGCCCGGCGGGTATTGCTCACACCTATATGGCTGCGGAATATCTGGAAAAAGCCGGACGCAAACTCGGCGTGAATGTCTACGTTGAAAAGCAAGGCGCTAACGGCATTGAAGGGCGTTTAACGGCGGAGCAACTCAATAGTGCAACCGCCTGTATTTTTGCGGCTGAAGTCGCCATCAAGGAGAGTGAGCGTTTTAACGGCATTCCCGCGCTTTCAGTGCCTGTTGCCGAGCCGATTCGCCATGCAGAAGCGTTGATCCAACAAGCGCTTACCCTCAAGCGTAGCGATGAGACTCGTACCGTACAGCAAGATACGCAACCGGTGAAAAGTGTCAAAACTGAGCTGAAACAGGCGCTGTTAAGCGGGATCTCTTTCGCCGTGCCGTTGATTGTCGCGGGGGGCACGGTGCTGGCGGTTGCGGTATTACTGTCGCAAATCTTCGGGCTACAAGATTTGTTTAATGAAGAAAACTCCTGGCTGTGGATGTACCGCAAGCTGGGCGGCGGGATGCTCGGGATTTTGATGGTGCCGGTGCTCGCGGCCTATACCGCCTATTCACTGGCAGATAAACCGGCGTTAGCGCCAGGCTTTGCGGCAGGGCTTGCCGCCAATATGATCGGTTCCGGGTTTCTCGGCGCGGTCGTTGGCGGATTGATAGCCGGTTATCTGATGCGCTGGGTAAAAAATCACTTGCGTCTTAGCAGTAAATTCAATGGATTCCTGACTTTTTATCTCTACCCGGTGCTCGGTACGTTGGGAGCGGGCAGTCTGGTGCTGTTTGTGGTGGGGGAACCTGTCGCCTGGATCAATAACTCGCTTACCGCCTGGCTGAACGGTCTGTCAGGAAGTAACGCGCTGTTGCTGGGTGCCATTCTCGGTTTTATGTGTTCCTTTGACCTTGGAGGGCCAGTGAACAAAGCCGCTTATGCATTCTGCCTGGGCGCAATGGCGAACGGCGTTTACGGCCCGTATGCCATTTTCGCCTCCGTCAAAATGGTTTCGGCATTTACCGTAACCGCTTCCACGATGCTCGCACCGCGCCTGTTTAAAGAGTTTGAAATAGAGACCGGGAAATCCACCTGGCTGTTAGGGCTGGCAGGTATTACCGAAGGGGCGATCCCGATGGCGATTGAAGATCCGCTGCGGGTTATTGGTTCGTTTGTGCTGGGATCTATGATAACGGGTGCTATTGTCGGCGCGATGAATATCGGCCTTTCGACACCCGGTGCCGGCATTTTCTCGCTCTTTTTACTTCATGATAATGGCGCGGGCGGTGTTATGGCGGCAATTGGCTGGTTTGGTGCGGCATTGGTGGGGGCTGCAATCTCGACTGCAATTCTCCTGATCTGGCGGCGTCACGCGGTTAAGCATGGCAACTTTCTGACTGATGGCGTAATGCCATAAACAAAAAGGAAACGACGATGAAAGCGGTATCTCGCGTTCACATCACCCCGCATATGCACTGGGATCGGGAGTGGTATTTCACCACCGAAGAGTCACGCATTCTGCTGGTCAATAATATGGAAGAGATCCTGTGCCGACTGGAACAGGACAACGAATACAAATATTACGTACTCGACGGGCAAACGGCGATCCTCGAAGATTATTTCGCTGTGAAACCGGAAAACAAAGACCGTGTGAAGAAACAGGTAGAAGCAGGCAAGTTGATTATCGGCCCCTGGTATACCCAGACCGATACCACGATTGTTTCTGCGGAATCCATCGTCCGTAATCTGATGTACGGAATGCGTGACTGCCTCGCGTTTGGCGAGCCGATGAAAATAGGTTATTTACCAGATTCCTTTGGCATGTCCGGGCAACTGCCGCATATCTACAATGGATTTGGCATTACCCGCACCATGTTCTGGCGTGGATGTTCTGAGCGCCATGGTACGGATAAAACCGAGTTTTTGTGGCAAAGCAGTGACGGTAGCGAAGTGACGGCGCAGGTGCTGCCGCTGGGCTACGCCATCGGTAAGTACTTACCTGCCGACGAAGACGGATTACGCAAACGCCTCGACAGTTATTTTGACGTGCTGGAAAAAGCGTCTGTAACCAAAGAGATTTTGCTGCCGAATGGGCATGATCAGATGCCATTGCAGCAAAATATCTTCGAAGTGATGGAGAAACTGCGCGAAATTTATCCTCAACGAAAGTTTGTGATGAGCCGCTTTGAAGAGGTATTCGAGCAGATTGAAGCGCAGCGAGATAATCTGGCGACCCTGAAAGGTGAATTTATCGATGGCAAATATATGCGCGTGCATCGCACCATCGGTTCCACGCGTATGGATATCAAAATTGCCCACGCGCGTATTGAAAATAAGATTGTTAATCTGCTGGAACCGCTGGCAACGCTGGCCTGGACGTTGGGTTTTGAATACCACCACGGCTTGCTGGAGAAAATGTGGAAAGAGATCTTAAAAAATCATGCACACGACAGCATCGGCTGCTGCTGTAGTGACAACGTTCATCGCGAAATCGTCGCCCGCTTCGAACTGGCTGAAGACATGGCGGATAATCTACTGCGTTTCTACATGCGCAAAATTGCCGATAACATGCCACAGAGTGATGCCGACAAACTCGTGCTGTTTAACCTGATGCCCTGGCCGCGGGAAGAAGTGATCAACACCACTGTGCGGCTGCGCGCCAGCCAGTTTAATCTACGAGACGATCGCGGTCAGCCTGTACCGTATTTTATTCGCCATGCCCGTGAGATCGATCCTGGCCTAATCGATCGGCAAATCGTTCATTACGGTAATTACGATCCCTTTATGGAGTTTGATATTCAGATCAACCAGATTGTCCCTTCTATGGGCTATCGCACGCTTTATATCGAAGCGAATCAGCCTGGCAACGTGATTGCGGCAAAAAGTGACGCTGAAGGGATACTGGAAAATGCTTTCTGGCAAATTGCGCTCAATGAGGATGGAACGCTACAACTGGTAGATAAAGACAGCGGTGTGCGCTATGACCGGGTGTTGCAAATTGAAGAAAGCTCTGATGATGGTGATGAATATGACTATTCACCCGCAAAAGAAGAGTGGGTAATTACTTCGGCGAACGCGAAACCGCAATGCGAGATTACTCATGAGGCCTGGCAGAGTAGGGCTGTTATCCGCTATGACATGGCGGTGCCGCGTAATCTGCATGAACGCAGCGCAAGACAATCCACTGGCAGAGTAGGGGTGGAGTTGGCTGTCACTCTGAGTGATAACAGCAGGCGCATTGATGTGGATATCAACCTTGATAACCAGGCTGACGATCATCGCCTTCGCGTCCTGGTCCCTACACCTTTTAACACCGACAGTGTTCTGGCCGATACCCAGTTTGGTTCGCTAACGCGCCCCGTGAACGACAGTGCAATGAACAACTGGCAGCAAGAAGGCTGGAAAGAAGCGCCGGTTCCGGTATGGAATATGCTCAACTATGCTGCCTTACAGGAAGGGCGTAACGGTCTGGCTGTCTTTAGCGAAGGGCTACGTGAATTTGAAGTCATCGGTGAAGAGAAGAAAACCTTTGCCATTACGTTGCTGCGTGGCGTGGGCTTACTGGGGAAAGAAGATCTGCTTTTAAGGCCTGGACGTCCTTCAGGAATAAAAATGCCGGTGCCCGATTCACAATTACGTGGCTCCTTTAGCTGCCGTCTGAGCTTATTTAGTTATACAGGTACGCCTTCGACCGCCGGTGTAGCCCAGCAGGCGCGTGCATGGCTGACGCCAGTACAGTGTTACAACAAAATCCCATGGGATGCGATGAAGTTAAATAAAGCCGGATTCAATGTGCCGGAAAGCTATAGCTTGCTGAAAATGCCACCTGTGGGATGCCTGATTAGCGCTCTTAAAAAAGCGGAAGACCGGCAAGAAGTGGTATTGCGACTGTTTAATCCGGCAGAATCGACAACCTGTGAGGCAACTGTCGCGTTCAGTCGTGAGGTGATTTCATGTACGCAAACGATGATGGATGAAAGCATCAGCACAGCGGAAAGAGATAATTTAAAGGAACTGGGGGCATTTTTACCAGGGCAGTCACGGACATTTAGCTACCGCCTTGGCTGATTATTGCGCTAAAAGTGTATCTAAGGGGGGCAATAATTTCAGGCCATCTTCGGATGGCCTGAGATTGTTGATAAACAAGTTTGTTAGCTTACGCAGATACCAGATTTGACCTGCGTGAGAACCGCAGGCCATTTATCATTTCAGTTAACCCTTAAACGTTAACCACGGTCGAAATCTGACCGCTGGCTGAATTAATCCGGCTTCTTGTTGAGCTTCGATAACCGGACCAATATCTTTATAAGCCGCTGGCGCTTCTTCAAGACGTCGTTCTTCGCGCAATGTGACGCATTGCCACGGCAGCGTTGACTCTTCAGTCGCGCGTGAGCGCATGGCCTGCCGACGCTGGCTGCGTCCTGCTCCGTGACTGCAAGACCACAGCCACTCCGGGTTGCCGCAACCAACCGCAAGCCAGGAATAATCACCCATGGAACCGGGGATTAACGCCAGATCGCCCGCGCGTGCCGGTGTTGCACCTTTGCGATGAATATTCATATCATGCTCGTGAAGGATGATATTATGCGGCACATCCACCACCAGATGTGAATCATCCTGATGAAATAAATCGGCAAAACATACGCGAACCATTTCGGCAATTGTCACGCGATTTAACCACGCGTAACGCGCCGCCATTCCTATCGCTTGTAGATATTCCTCCGCCAGTCCGCCTGCCAGACCATATAACCCGCTTTGTGGATGTTTATGTCCGGTGGGCCATTCAGCACGGGCGCGATCCATCCAGCGTCTTCCGACGTAAAAGCCAACATCTCGCGATCCACTGTGGATCATCACCACAATATCGCCTGTTTTCAGCCCTTGTTGCCAGGCCACATGGCGATCAACCACGCTATCAACGACCTGAAGTTCAATAAAATGATTACCTGAACCCGGCGTACCCAGACAAGGATCGCGGAGTAATGCGCGGTCCGTTGCCAGCAGGGCGGGTGGGGCATAACGCGAATGACTGTTATGCTCGTTAAGCCCAATGCAGCGGTCAATCTCTTGTACCATTCGGGGGATATTCGTGCGTGTCCAGAGACCTGCTGATGGCAAGGTCGACACGCACTCTGCCGGTCCGCCATCAAAAAGCGCGGTGAACGCCTGTGCGGATAACGGAACATCGCGCTCATTTTGCAGTAGCACTTGCGTTAACCGCTGAGTGATTATTTCTTTATTCGCTTCGGCTTGCTCAAGGGTTAATCCGGTCGTCAGCAGCCGCATGCCACAAGAAATATCGGTGCCGATGGCCGCAGGAATGACTAAATCCGGCGTTGAGGCCACCACCGCGCCAACGGGGACGCCATTGCCGGGATGAAAATCTGGCGTCGCGCACGTCTGGCGCACATAACCTGGGTGGTCTGGTAGCTTCACTTCTGCAAAATCAAGCAGTTGTGTTACTGCTTTTTCTTCCAGCGGCAGTTCGTCCGGCAGCAGTACGCGGGCACTGGCTCCTGATGGACGACATAATGAAACAATATTGTTGGCGCGGGAAAGTTGGATCCCTTTGCGCAGAAAGGCTTTATCAAGCCTTGAAAGATGATGCATAACGCTGTCCTGAAATATAGACGTTAATCAACCCCCTGTATTGCGAGGGTAATTTTGTCTTTCCGGTCAGCAGCCAGCAAAAGGGAAAGAAAACGCGCGTAGTGTATGTGGCGATAGCAAGTTTTACAAGTGGTAAATCTGGCTTATTGTTAAAGAGGAATTATCTTTTGTGAAGTCTTTTAAGGCTATGACTCATTCAATCTAACCGGACATAGATAATATATAACATAGGGTATATAAATTTATCATTGTATACTTGTCATAATTCAAGTTGCATGTGCTGCATCGATGTTCGCTCACCCAGGTCACTTACTTATGTAAGCTTCTGGAAATTCATTATTTGTTCCCTTCCTGCAACTTGACTTATTTAGAGTATATTCATGTATATGAATAATATTCTTGCAATAATAGCTTTAAAGTATTGCATGCGGATAACTGAGGTGAAATTCCTGTTTTAGGATTATTGTCACTTTATTTTCCTGGTTAGACATATAGCTGACTGGTTTGTTTATTTGAATTATGATATTCATTAGTGCTACTGTTTTTTATAAAATAATTTTTGAATTGTTATTTTTTCACGGACGGCATTATGCGAGGAAAAATACCTAAAACGGAGCTGCTGGTGACTTTTGAGGTCGTCGCACGTCATGAAAGCTATACCAGAGCGGCAGAGGAGTTAGCGTTAACCCAAAGTGCTGTATTCAGACAAGTAAGTGCGCTGGAGGAATTTTTACATACTCCGTTATTTTCACACTCTAAAAAACGCATTTTTCTTAATGATGCAGGGAAGTATTACCTGGGGATAGTAAAAGAAACATTAAATAAGCTGGAACGCGATACCAATACGATTATGACCTGGCAGCCTACGGTTCAGGTTATTGAACTTGCCGTTAATCCTACGTTTAGTACCCACTGGTTAATCCCAAATTTACATGAATTCACAAAGTTACATCCCGATATTATTGTTAATATTCATTCTTTAGCTAATAACGGCGATTTTCTTAATCGGGAGTACGATGCTGTCATTATGCGCGAAAATTTTTGCGCGCCCTGGGCGGAAGTAGAATATCTCTTTGAAGAGGAGATTTTGCCGGTATGCAGCGGCAGTTTGCTTGCAATGTCCGATCAAAAACTGTCAGTGGCAGAACTGCTTACTGAGTTACCACTTCTGCATCAAAGCACCCGTATTACTGGCTGGGAAGAGTGGTTTGCCCTATCTGGCGTTAGCAGTCCGCTGGTCAATAACGGACCACGTTTCGATTTGCTTTCAATGCTGATTGCCGCCGTGCGCTCTAATCTCGGCGTGGCGCTGTTACCACGGTTCGCTATTCAACATGATTTGGATAGTGGCGATATGGTGATTCCCTGTGATGTGCCTATTCGTACCGGTAATCGTTTTATTATGACGTGGCAGGAAGAGAAGTCTGACTCGCCGCACTTGCAGCAATTTCGTGAATGGTTGCTGGCGAAATCGGTCGTACCGCAGGAGATGTAAAACCTGCGCCTGGCGGGATGCCAGGCGCAGTTATTACCAGTCGATACCCGGCTGCGCCTGAATGCCGTTATCAAAAGCATGTTTGACGGGGCGGATTTCGCTGACCGTATCCGCCATTTTTAATATCTGACTGTGGCAACTGCGTCCGGTGACAATGACACTTTGTTGTGCCGGGCGGTTTTGCAGAGAAGTGATCACTTCTTCGGTGTCCAGATAATGGTAAGCCAGCATATAGGTCAGCTCATCAAGCACCACTAAGTCGTAACGCTTGTCAGCCAGCATCCGTTTGCTTTCCGACCAGACTTCTTTCGCCGCGTCGATATCCGCTTGCCGATTCTGAGTCTCCCAGGTAAAACCGGTTCCCATAATATGAAACTCAACCCCCAGCGGCTGGAGAAGGTTGTATTCGCCGTTGTCCCATTGCCCCTTGATGTACTGCGCAACCCCCACCGTTTTGCCATGACCCACCGCGCGCGTCACAGTACCAAACGCGGCAGTGGATTTCCCTTTGCCGTTGCCGGTGAAAACAATCAAGATCCCTTTTTTCTCTATCGCCGCCGCGACGCGCGTATCGACCTGTTCCTTCAATTTCTGCTGGCGCTGCACATGCCGTTCAGTTGAAATTCGCGCTTCCATTCATTTTCCTTAATGTCCCGCAGGGCAACTGGCGCAGCGGTGTTGCTGCTCAAACTGACTAAAGAAATTATTGCCTTTATCATCGACCAGGATGAATGCGGGCAGATTTTCCACTTCCATCATCCACACCGCTTCCATACCCAGCTCCGGGTATTCCAGGCAACGCAGACTTTTGACATATTCTTGCGCCAGTAACGCAGCTGCACCGCCAATACTTCCCAGATTGAAGCCGCCATGTTTGTGACAGGCATCGGTGACCTGCTGGCTGCGGTTACCTTTCGATAACATTACCAGACTGCCGCCAGCCGCCTGGAAGGTTTCGACATAACCGTCCATTCGACCGCCCGTGGTTGGACCCAGTGAACCGCAGGCCATGTTCTCCGGTGTTTTCGCCGGGCCAGCGTAATAGACAATATGATGCTTCAGGTAATCCGGCATCGATTCGCCGCTATCCAGCCGCGCTTTTATTTTTGCGTGGGCGATATCGCGCGCCACTACGATGGGACCACTTAACGACACGCGGGTACCTACCGGTAATCTGGCGAGATCCTGCATCACGTCACGCAACGGACGGTTTAGATCCAGGTGTACATGTTGCGCGTGATTTTCTTCCCGCAATGAGGCTGGAATATATTGCCCCGGATTGTGTTCGAGTTTTTCCAGCCAGATACCGTGCTTGTTAATTTTTGCTTTGATATTGCGATCGGCAGAACAGGAGAGCGCCATAGCTATCGGGCAGGAGCCACCGTGACGCGGCAGACGAATGACGCGAATATCATGAGCGAAATATTTACCCCCAAATTGCGCACCAATACCAAATTGCTGACTGGCTTCGAGCAACGCTTTTTCCAGCTCAATATCACGGAATGCTTGTCCCTGCTCGTTTCCGCTGGTGGGCAAATTGTCGTAATATTTCGTAGAGGCCAGCTTGGCAACTTTTAAGGTTTGATCGGCTGAAAGCCCTCCGACGACAAAGGCGATGTGGTAGGGCGGGCAGGCGGCCGTGCCCAACGATTTCATTTTGTCGATTAAAAACGCGGTCAGTTTTTCTGGTTGCAATAAGGATTTGGTTTCCTGATAAAGCGCGGCTTTATTGGCGGAGCCGCCCCCTTTATTAACACAGAGAAAATGGTACTCATTACCAGCGACAGCGCTGATATCAATCTGCGCCGGGAGATTGGTTTGCGTATTGACTTCGGTATACATATCCAGCGGCGCATTTTGTGAAAAGCGCAGATTATTTTCCTGGAAAGTACTGTAAATGCCTTTGCTTAAGGCTTCAGCGTCGTTACCTCCCGTCCATATCTGTTGCCCTTTACTGGCAACAATAGTTGCGGTGCCGGTATCCTGACAGTTGGGTAATACCCCTTTTGCTGAGACTTCAGCATTACGTAATAACTGCAACGCAACGTATTTATCATTACTACTGGCCTGCGGATCGTTAAGAATGCTGGCGACCTGTTGCAAATGAGCGGAACGTAAGAAAAAAGAGGCTTCATAAAATGCCTGCCGGGCAAGCAGCGTTAATGCTTCAGGAGCGATTTTTATCACTTCTTCGCCGTCTAATTCCGTTACTGTAATATGTTGATCGCTAATTAATGTATATTCTGTACCGTCTTTATTTTGTAGAAACGGTTCTTGCCAGATAAATGGTTTGGACATATTTCACTTTTCACCTTAAACGTTAGTGTTACTTAATTGCCGTCTAACTTCATGATCCGGCTTATAAAAATGCGTAGTCATTGGCTTCTGATTGCTTAAGATCCCCCTCAGGGCAGAGCAACGTTCGATTCATTGGGTTTTAATGCTTTACCCCGACAACCCTCGCCGAAATGTTCGCCTTCCCACCGACTCACCATCGCAGCGCCCATTGCGTTGCTCATGACGTTTGTCGCGGAACGCCCCATATCAAGGAACGGATCAACACCCATCAGCAAGATCAGCCCCGCTTCCGGAATATTGAACTGGTTGAGCGTGGCGGCGATAACCACCATTGAGGCGCGTGGTACGCCAGCCATTCCTTTCGAGGTCAACATCAGGATCAACAGCATGGTGATTTGCTCACCGATGGATAAATGGATATTGCAGGCCTGGGCGATGAAAACTGTGGCGAAGGAGCAGTAGGCCATTGATCCAACGAGATTAAATGAGTAGCCAATGGGTAAGACAAAGCTGGCAATTTTGGGGGAAACGCCAAATTGCTCCAGTTTTTCAAGCGTTCCCGGAAAAGCCGCTTCAGAACTGGATGTGGTAAATGCCAGCAGGGCGGGTTCTGAAAGGGCGCGGGTCAGGCGTCTGATGCATGGGCCGACATAAACGATGGCCAGACCGATAAGCAGCACCCAAAGTAATAACATGGTGAAATAAAATTCACCCATAAAGATCCCGGCGCTCACCATAACTGCCAGCCCTCGTTCAGCAATCAATGCTGAAATAGCGGCGAATACGGTCAGGGGAGCGAAGAGCATGACGTAGCCAGTGAGCTTTAACATGGCATGTGCCAGCGAATCTAAGGCGTGAACGATGGCGCTGCCTTTCTCACCAATCGCCGTCAGGCTACAGCCGAGGAAAATTGAGAACACCACGATTTGCAAAATTTCATTGTGCGCCATGGCATCGACAATGCTGGTGGGGAAAGCATGCGAAATAAATACTTTTAGTGTAAAGGGTTCTGACGCGACCACTCCGGTGGTTTCGGCACCGTGTGCAACAAAATTAATTCCTGTGCCTGGCATGAAGAAATTTACCGTTATCAAGCCTAAGGCAATTGACAGCAATGAGGCGCAAATAAATAAAAAGAGTGTTTTAGAAAAAATACGACCAAGGGCTTTGGCATCGCCCATTTTAGCAATACCTACCACCAGGGTAGAGACCACTAACGGAGCGATAATCATTTTTATCAGTCGTAAGAAAATCGTCGTGAATATCGATATTTCTTGCGCATAGAGTTTTGCTGTTTCCGGTGAAGCAGTGTTATTGAGCACTACGCCGATAATCATTCCAAGTACCAGCGCCAAAAGAATCATCGTGGTTAAACTTATTTTCTTCATTTTTTCCTCCATCAGGTGCACGGCGATAAATCAGAATCAGGAGAAGTGGATGCCTGAATAGAGATTCAGGCATCTACCTGCTATTACAACCTTACAAATAGCTGAAGTGTTGAACTGCAATAAGTGACGGGATGTCAGTTGGCTAAAAGTGTTCGGATTTTTACAAATCGAAACTCATATTTAATAAAGGTGCATGTTGCTGTGCGCCATAGACATCATTGTCACCTACATTCCCGGAGATAATATCTCGTGGCATGACAATTTTTACTGCGTTAGAAGGATCAAACCAGACAATACGATGAATAAAGTCAGGTTCAACATGATATAAGCGCGCAATCAGTTCTGGGGTTAATTGCCCTGATGATTTTACTCGCTCATAGTTTTCTTTCGTTTTAAATAAAATATCTAAAACCAGTTCGTAAGGTCCGGCATTTTTCGAACGAATGACTTGCGCCAGTGAGACAATTGACTGTTTCATGCCTGAACTCCTTCTGGCGTCACCTGTTCAATATGGAAATCAAAACGCAGAGCGTCGTTGGCTTCAATCAGGTGATATATGGAAAATTCGTATACCGGCCCGCCCTGGATATCAGAAGGGGAGAACGGGAACGCCAGGTTGCCTGCGGTAGCGATGCGGTTTTCATAGCCGTAGTGCAGCATGGTAGAGCGCACTAGCGAGCAAACGCTATTGGCAATATCCTGGGTCGGTGCAACTACATCAAGGACAATCCCCAGCTCATGCCCGGCAGTTTGCATCGGTTCATGGTCGCCCATCACCCCGTTTTTGCCGTACAGGTGGAAATTGATGCGAATGCTGTCATCGTCGAGCGACAGGTTACGCGAAACGCTGGTTTTGACTTCATCGATGATTTTATCGATCCCGGCGATCATGATCGGGTCGCGCGTTCCTGCGATGGTCAGACAGCGGAAGCCCACCCGTCGCGCACCTTCCAGTTTCAGGGCATACGGCGTTTCTTCATGCTTAGAACCGCTGACGTACACTTCGCCGTCATTGACCGCTTTAAATGTGCAGCCTTTCAGGTTCAACACGCCGCCAGGTCCTGGCAGGAAGTAGGGATCGGATTTCTCATACAGTGTGTGTGCAGCCGCTGACGTTTCGGTAAATTTACGCTTCGGATTAAATGTCTTCAGCGTAAAGCCGTTGTCATCAATGATGCCCATCGCACAGTCAGAGCCTGAGCCGGGCGTTGCGGCGATTGCCGCGCATTCAAGGATTTTCCCACAATGCAGCGCCAGACCTTCATCAAAGCCTTGCATGATCGGTAGCGCAGCAAAGCAGGCCGGGTCGTAAGCGCGCCCGCCCAGCACCACTTGCGCGCCTTCTTTCAGCGCCTGCTGGAAGGGTTCGATGCCCATTTGCGCGACGATATACGTACTTTCGTCAATCGCGTCGTGGGTTAACGGCGGGACAAAATCCAGCGCCGTGATTTTGCCGTTATCCAGCGCCTGGTGGACGATGGCTTTGTCAACGTCTGCCGGGATCAGCGCCATCGAGAACGAGAGGCGCTCTTCCCGGGCAATCTCATGAATTATTTCTCGGCACCACTCCAGGTGTGGAGCGGCACCAGAACCGCCGGCCGTTCCGATCACCACCGGTATATTATTTTGCACGCCTGCGGTGATCATATAGCGCAGATCGCGCTTGACTCCTGCGCGATCGGTAAACGGTTTGCCTGCCCCGAGGTAGTGGGGACCTGGATCGGAAGATCCTGCATCAACGGCGATCAGATCGGGCGATTCTGCCATCGCTTTGCGGAAGCTCTCTTCCGGGAATCCATACCCGAGGATTGCCGTTGGCGCTAAGACTTTAAAAGAACGAGCCATTTGTTAATCCTTAGCCTGCAACAGCGCGATAGTACGATTCATTTCGTTGAAGACGATATCGAGGCCTTCGTCAAAGCCCATCCCTGGTTTTACCAGCATACGCATGGGGCGAGCAGCAAGGGCGACGTGGACACAGGTGCGGGCACTGACATCAGTTTCATTGCAGGTGCCGCCCTGGTACGCTTCCATGCTGTGGCTGTTGCAATAAAGAACTGCATCGACGATGTTGTGAATACTGCCCAGATCCGGGGTTTTGATTTGCACCATGTGGCAACTGGCGGCATCAGTGAAATCAACAATATCCTGGTAGGTGTTACACCATTCATCGGCCACAATTTTCACGCCGGAACCGAGGCGCGTCAGCTCTTTGGTAATCGCGGTCAGCAGGCGAATTTGATCGGGCTTGTTACCGGCATCGACCGGCCCTTCAATGTAGAGCGGCAGGCCTTGCGCTTCTTTTTCCAGGCTGGCGATGTATTGCGCACAGCGAAGCGGATCCATATCGAAGATCAGACCGATAGTGCCGTATACATCGATGTGCAGGGTTGGGTAGTAGCGTGCGCTGGTGCGCTTGCTCAGAATGCGATCCGACAACCAGCGGACATATTCGCGCAGTTTTTCACCTTTAAAGCCCAGCTTCTCTTCGACGTTATTAATCAGCGCATGGGGCAGCACGTCGATGCCCTTAAGGATCATCTTATCGACGGCGATATATCGATCGTCGCCGCTCTGACCAAATAATGGAATGGATTCCGCTACGCGTGGCAACTGCCATTCATCACAGACCACTTCAGTTTTTAGACGGCCGGTTGCCAGCGCGGTAGCATCAAGCAGCGCCTGTGATAATCCGTAACGTACGGCGGTATGCAGCAAGTTGCCGTCAATACGCAATTTGTCGAAGAAACGGGCATTCGGCAGGAAAGCATCCACATCGCGGCCTACCAGTAATGGCTTGATATGGTCGTTGAGGAACGGAATAAAGTGCTCTGCGAGGAACAGTGGATCGCGACCGCCTGCCCCGGAATACTGTACGGCAGCACAGTCGCCTACGGCGACCGCACCGTTTTCCAGAATCAACTGAACCGAAACGCACTCCCCGGCCTGACGTACGGCGTTAAACCCCTGTGTTACCGGCTCTCCGGTATAAAAAAAGCCGTCGTGACCCGCTCCGTTTTTTATCGCCTGCTGGTCATCGAAATAGAATGAAGAGTAGCCAGCGGTGAAAAGGGCCTGTTTTATTTTCATTATGGTCTTCCTATTAATTTACTGTGGGATACAGCATTGATGTCATCTACAACCATCTGGAATGTCGGTTGGCGTCCTTCAAAGCGCGCGCGTTCAGCAACGTAATCGTGGTGGAGGTCGAGAATATCTTTTGGCAATGGAACGGCTCCGGCCTCCAGTACGCGAATCGCGCCAGTGTTGTCACGGACCGGAAGAATTTTGCCTGCGTTGCAGGCGGCTGGCGCAAACGGCACATCCAGTACGCCCGCTTCAAATGCCAGCACCGTACCGCGCGCAATATCACCATTACCCAGTTCGAACACTTTGTTCAGTACCGCGCGAACCTCGCTCTTAATCAGTTCAATTTCTAGTTCAACCGCCGGGCACGGCGGGAATTTCTGCTCGTTGACCATGTTGAGCATCTGGCGGGAGGCTTTTAGCCCCTGAATGTTGGCAGCAGCAGTCGGGATGCCCCAGGCTTCGTGCGGACTTTTGGTGATGACTTTGGTGGCACCAGACATCCCCGCGACGGCTGCACCCCAGGAGATAATGGCGAACGCTTTCGATTCGTCTTCCGGAAAGCCGCCCATCCACTGGTGAAACACGGTACTTAATTCATAGTCGGTATAGCCATAGTTCTGAAAGTATTCGTGTGCAAGTTCACGCAGAGACTGGATCGCCGCGACATCCTGCGTCAGGCTGCCGACCTGACCATAACCAACGGTGATAGACTTCACACCCTGTTCCAGTGCCAGCAAGCCTTCGATTATTGCGATAGAGTGCGAGATAAACGGCGGGATTAGCGTACCCGTTAGTGGGCCAAACGGTTCGCGGTTGATGCGGATCCCGTGTTCTTCATACATCCCCATTAAACGATCGCAGTACTGCCAGTCGCGGATCGATTTTTCCAGCGTTACGCGCTTGGCATACGGAATATTGTAGGAAATGCCGCCGCCTTCATAACTGGTAAAGCCGCTGGCCATCGAGATTTCAGCCAGCAAACGCGCATCTGGCGTGCCGTGGCGGATCTGTAGCGGTTTTTGCAGAGTTTCGGTGAGGCGACGGCAAGCTGCGACGCCGTGGTTAACTACCGGTAAACCGTTCAGTTTAGAGGTTCCGGCTTCGATGGATTTTTTAATCCCTACAGCCGCTTCTTCGTACCGATTCAGACGGGTATATGCATCGATAGTGCTCGGCAGCAGATCGCACTCTTCTTGTAGTGTTTTCAGTAGTTCGATGTGTTCGTCCATCAGCGCCACGCCTGCGCGCGGTTGGCTAAGGGTTTTACCTTCCTTGTCTGCTTTCAGCAGGGCAAGAGAGAAGCGTTTATGCTCAGGAATGGTTTGTTGGTATTTAACGCCATCTTCAAAGTTTTCAACATCCTTGCCGGTTTCCCAGGTTTTCAATACCTGTTGCCGCTCGGTCATGAATTCGTCATGGGTTAATTTCTTATTTCGAAGTTCCATTGATTGCAGCCTTAATTGTTATAGGGTTAAGCATTGAATACTGGTGCGCGCGGCGGCCAGCGGATCGACTCTGGCGACGTTTGCCAGCAGTGGTAATAGCCCCCAGGAATCGCGGTAATATTCAAATTCGGTCGGTAAGAGAATGCGTTTACCGTCGTCGTTTAACTCGCGGTATTTCAACCAGTGATGCATATCGAACTGACTGGCACGCGAGAGCCATCCGCCGGAACCCACGACTTTACGCACGGTTGTCAGGTCACGTCCCATCTGTAAATCGACATTGCCGACGCAGGTGCAGACCTCTTTTTTGGTGCCCGCATGTCTTTCGGTGGCATAACCCACACACAGTCCGGCCAGGACGGTATCGAAATATTTTTCATCTGCATTCGCGGGTAAGTAGTCGGGATGAGCGACTAGATGACGGAGGTAATGATAAAAAGCGTCCAACTGTGCGGGTTGCTGAGCAAAATTCACACTGACTAACTCTTTCGCACTTTCACCAACCACCATTGCCGAGACGCGCATTCCCAGATCGCCTTCCACCGTCCGTTTTACGAAGGGTTCCGGTACGCCATGTAAAACAGTGTCGGGCGAGAGCGTGTTGGCACAGGCGGAATAGACATCGGTGGTTGCGCCGCCCATGTCGATCAGCATGAACTCTTTCCAGCTGTGATCGACGTTACTGATTGCCTTCACCAGTTCAAAGACCGTCCATGGTGTCGGCATTGGTTCTTCGCCTGTTTTATCAACAATGACATCCAGCCCTTTCCCTTTAACGATGCGTTTAAGGAATATGTCGCAGATAGCCTGGCGTGCAGCTAAAGGGTTCGGATGGTCAAGATCGGGCAGAACGTTGTCGACGATGGTCAGGTCTTTATGCCCGAGGATCTCCTGCACCTTGTCCTGAATATCCCGGTTTCCGGCATAAATAATGGCGCAGTCGAGTTTGGATTCTGCCAGCACACGGGCGTTATTCAGTCCGTAGCTTTCTTCTCCGCCGTCGGTGCCGCCGGTGAACAAGAGAATATCGGGCTGCGTTTCTTCCAGTGCCTGGATATCACGGCGGTTCAGCTTGTAGGCGTAATATTGCGCAATTTTAGCACCCGCAGAGTGAGCGGTTACTTTCGCGGTTTCCAGGGTGATAGAAGGCACCAATCCCATTGCGGCAACCGCCAGCCCACCTTTGGCAGAGGAGGAATACTTCAATGCAACCTCACCACGGTTTAACAGGGGGAGGGCATTATCTACGTTTAACACCTGGTTAAGGCTGGAGAAAAATCCCTCTGCCAGATGATGGATGGTGGTTGGGGTCAGAACGTGGTTAACCAACGTTAACGCGTCCCCCTCCCGGGTGAAGAGGGCTGCTTTGGTCCACGTCGATCCAATATCGACAGAGACGATTTGCATCAGATTGCCTCTTCAAGAATGCGAGTATCAACGTCATGACGTTGGTTGATATCGTGGGCCATCAGCTGACAAACATCTTCTAAGTCATGACTTGGGGAAAAGACGCGATCAAATCCCATCTCTTTGAACTTGGTTTCCACGTCAGCGAAGTCATGTTTTCCGACCAGCAGGTTGCCGCCCACATAGAGCAGGATGTCCCCCAAGCCACGCTCAATGCAGCGTTCGCGCATGCCCAGACAGTCGATATCGCCATGCCCATAGATAGAGGAGACGACAATTGCGTCAGCGCCAGTTTCAATGGCAGCATCAATATATTCGTCCTGGCTGACCATTACGCCCAGATTAATGACTCTGAAGTCATGGTTGCTAAAAACGCGGTCCAGAACTTTATTGCCTACTGCATGGCAGTCCGCGCCAATAACGCCAATCACAAGTGTTGCTTTCTTCATGGGTAATCCTTTGTAAGACAGAGAGTAAATTAAGTTACACACGTCGTATTTATGGCCGTTCATAACGGCACAGGTTTAATATCAGAGGAGTGTCTTTATCTGACCGTAATGTTGCAATTGATCTATTTTCAAAATGTCTTTCGGGAAATGATTGTTTAAAGTGTGTTTTTAAATTCTCATTTTAATTCAGCGTGTTATGTCAACTAATGTCATGAATGTTAAATTTTTAAAATTAACTTTATTTGATGTATTGAGATAATTGTGATCAACTTCTAATTTGCATTTTGGGGAGATTTTTTAGCCATGAGTAATACATTTTGTAAAATTTAACTTGAATTTCACTGCAATTCATCTCTGCTTAATGTAAAAAAAATGTTGAATATAACAAATGGTTAATGATTTATACGAATTATGCCCTTTGTTAGTTCTTTTGATTGTTCGTAAAAAAGAGAGGCACATGAAGGTGCTACCAGTACGAGTAACGTTAATCAAAGATTCTAATACTTCTGGCATAAATGCAGGACAGGTTCGCACAGAGTGGATTTAATCAGTATAATCCTCATAAAATAGTTCAGAATTATTTGAATCATTAACGGTGATTTGATGTCGATGTTCAGAAATAGCTGAGTCAATCAATGAAGACAGTATCGAAAAAATGACTGTGTCAGAACTAATTTCAATTAATCCTTCTCGTTGCTGACCAAAAAAGATATTTATCTTGATTTCATTTGTACTACGGCAATCAATATGCAGTAATTTTTGATCGCTGAGATTTTCCGTTTCATAAATGTTTTTGGCGAGTGTCGGGTGTAATGATGCCAGACATCTGCTCAGATAAGCCAGATCCTTTAGGGAATACCCCACTGAGTAGAGGATGTCAGAGAATTTTTGTGTGTTTACTGTTATCTCTGAAGTGCATGTTGCATTGACAGGAAGAGTATTAAAAGAGAGCTGAGATGGGGTCATGATTTAAATATCACCGTGAGGAATAAAAATCAACCCCGGGCACTGTTTAGCAATATTTTACACAGGGCTGTATAGAAAATTAAAGTATTTGATTGGCGTCGGTTAACTGATCAATAACTAGTGCTAAATTGGTAAACATTTTGAAATGTCGATACTGGCTCGGAATATCATTTTCAAAGACGAAGGATTCAAGGTTATTGTCTGAAAAATAAAGGACAAGTGTTGCTGATTCGTCAGGGGAAATATGGAAATATATCTGGTTACCAGACGGAGGATTGTCCAGAAGAAGAGCATCTTTGCCCGTCACATACCTGTTATGGTCGTGGACACTACGCTCACACTTCATCAGAGGTGTCATGATACTCATGTATTCATCTGATGTTAATATATTAAAATCGCCATTCATTTTAAAGAAACGATAAAGTATCAGTACATCCTCTAGCGTAACCGGTTGGTTTGTTTTCAGAGGGAAATAAGTGGGAACCAGAAGATGAGGTTCTAATCTATTTTGTTGGGCGCTATAACTGAATTTAAACATAAATTCCGGATCGCTCATCAATTTAGAAACATAATTATGCCTGGCTTCAAAGGTTTTAATTTTTACCAGGTTAAATAAATCTGGTTCTTCATCCTGTATTAAAAGACATTGGCCATAACAGAAAGGTTTTTTTTCATTATAAGCAGAAACGGTTATTCTGTCAGGAGTGTCAACGTTATATCCAAAAGCCAGATAGTTACCCTCCTCATCGCGATCTGTTTCCAGGCTATTTAAATTCATCACATTAAGTGTTTTCAATGCTGATTCAATGAGTTGTTGACCCTCTGAGGTAAATGTTTTGCGCTGCGTTGTATAAAGTGTATCGATACCAACGACTATCCGATGTGGGTCAAGGATGGCGGCAATCAACTTTATTACCTGCACAGTCACGGGTGATGTCATTGATTCGTTATCTGTTTTTAGAGGATCATTTGATGGCCAACCAGAGAAGCGATTGACAACAGAACCTATATTATCAAGACCCATGGCAGCAACCTCATTGTAATCAAGCGAGGCGCTCAGCGTACCCGGCTATAGAAAAACTAACTTGCAAAAATCGCTCATTTTTCGTTTATCAGGCGAAAGTTGCCTGTGTTCATGCAGACACAGTCGCCTCTGTTAAGCGATATCTCTCTCATCGATACTTATTGGTGATTATTACAAATGAAACAATAACATGGCGGTCTTACGGCGATGCTCATAAAGGCAACAATCAATTAACTTTGATAAAAATATGTTATGTAAAATAGCAACAAATTGGCTACTCTAATCAATTGGTATTATAAAAAGTTGATAAGGCGATTCTGTTAAATAAAACACTGGTTTTTTATCTATGTCTTTTTATTGTAATAATTGTGTTACATAAATATTTCACAATAAATTAACAATAAAATTACCAATGGTCTATGGTTTATACATAATTAACATATTTGACTGGTTTTGATATAAATCAATTTTTAATTCTTGAAAAAAATCTGCAAAACACGATAAATTGTCGTAGATCAAATTGGTGAGGTCGTGACAATTTCGCTATAAATTGATCACTGTCGAAAAATGCAAATTTGCTCAATAAAAACCTGTTTATTGTAAGGATTTTGCGGCGTAATATAATTACGGGATCAATTTGGTTTATTCATTAACATATTTGTAACTTTTTTATCATTGTCTTTTCCACTTTTGAGGAAAAGGCAGCGATAGAGGCGAGCAAATAATTTTGTATTGGGGCATGCGTGTGACCCTTTCTAACGGGGTTCACTCTCGGAGTCTTCATGCGATGAGCAAGGAGTCATGATGTTAGATATAGTCGAACTGTCGCGCTTACAGTTTGCCTTGACCGCGATGTACCACTTCCTTTTTGTGCCACTGACGCTCGGTATGGCGTTCCTGCTGGCCATTATGGAAACGGTCTACGTCCTTTCCGGCAAACAGATTTATAAAGATATGACCAAGTTCTGGGGCAAGTTGTTTGGTATCAACTTCGCTCTGGGGGTGGCAACCGGTCTGACCATGGAGTTCCAGTTCGGGACTAACTGGTCTTACTATTCCCACTATGTAGGGGATATCTTCGGTGCGCCGCTGGCAATCGAAGGTCTGATGGCCTTCTTCCTCGAATCCACCTTTGTAGGTCTGTTCTTCTTCGGTTGGGATCGTCTGGGTAAAGTTCAGCATATGTGTGTCACCTGGCTGGTGGCGCTTGGTTCAAACCTGTCCGCACTGTGGATTCTGGTTGCGAACGGCTGGATGCAAAACCCAATCGCATCCGATTTCAACTTTGAAACTATGCGTATGGAGATGGTGAGCTTCTCCGAGCTGGTGCTTAACCCGGTTGCTCAGGTGAAATTCGTTCACACTGTAGCGTCTGGTTATGTGACTGGCGCGATGTTCATCCTCGGTATCAGCGCATGGTATATGCTGAAAGGTCGTGACTTCGCCTTCGCTAAACGCTCCTTTGCTATCGCTGCCAGCTTCGGTATGGCTGCCGTTCTGTCTGTTATTGTTCTGGGTGATGAATCTGGTTATGAAATGGGCGACGTGCAGAAAACCAAACTGGCTGCTATTGAAGCCGAGTGGGAAACGCAACCTGCACCTGCTGCCTTTACTCTGTTCGGCATTCCTGATCAGGAAGAGGAGACGAACAAATTTGCGATCCAGATCCCTTACGCGCTGGGCATCATTGCAACGCGTTCCGTGGATACCCCGGTTATCGGCCTGAAAGAGCTGATGGTGCAGCATGAAGAACGCATCCGTAACGGGATGAAGGCGTACTCTCTGCTCGAGCAACTGCGTTCTGGTTCTACTGACCAGGCGGTTCGTGACCAGTTCAATAGCATGAAGAAAGACCTCGGTTACGGTCTGTTGCTGAAACGCTACACGCCAAACGTGGCGGATGCGACTGAAGCGCAGATTCAACAGGCAACCAAAGACTCCATTCCACGTGTAGCGCCGCTGTACTTCGCGTTCCGTATCATGGTGGCGTGTGGCTTCCTGCTGCTGGCAATCATCGCGCTCTCTTTCTGGAGTGTCATCCGCAACCGTATTGGCGAGAAAAAATGGCTGCTGCGCGCCGCACTGTACGGTATTCCGCTGCCGTGGATTGCTGTAGAAGCGGGCTGGTTCGTGGCTGAATATGGTCGCCAACCTTGGGCTATCGGTGAAGTGCTGCCGACAGCTGTAGCGAACTCGTCACTGACCGCAGGCGACCTTATCTTCTCGATGGTGCTGATTTGTGGCCTGTATACCCTGTTCCTGGTGGCAGAATTGTTCTTAATGTTCAAGTTTGCACGCCTCGGCCCAAGCAGCCTGAAAACCGGTCGCTATCACTTTGAGCAGTCTTCCACGACTACTCAGCCGGCACGCTAAGACAGGAGTCGTCAAATGATCGATTATGAAGTATTGCGTTTTATCTGGTGGCTGCTGGTTGGCGTTCTGCTGATTGGTTTTGCAGTCACTGACGGTTTCGACATGGGGGTGGGCATGCTCACCCGTTTCCTCGGTCGTAACGACACCGAGCGTCGAATTATGATTAACTCCATCGCACCACACTGGGACGGTAACCAGGTATGGCTGATCACTGCGGGTGGCGCTCTGTTTGCTGCCTGGCCGATGGTCTATGCCGCTGCGTTCTCCGGCTTCTATGTCGCGATGATCCTCGTGCTGGCGTCTCTGTTCTTCCGTCCGGTCGGTTTTGACTACCGCTCCAAGATTGAAGAAACCCGCTGGCGTAACATGTGGGACTGGGGCATCTTCATTGGTAGCTTCGTTCCGCCGCTGGTGATTGGTGTGGCGTTCGGTAACCTGTTGCAGGGCGTACCGTTTAACGTTGATGAATACCTGCGTCTGTACTACACCGGTAACTTCTTCCAGCTGCTTAACCCGTTCGGCCTGCTGGCTGGCGTGGTGAGCGTAGGGATGATCATTACTCAGGGCGCAACCTATCTGCAGATGCGTACCGTGGGCGAACTGCACCTGCGTACCCGTGCAACGGCTCAGGTGGCGGCACTGGTGACACTAGTCTGCTTCGCACTGGCTGGCGTATGGGTGATGTACGGTATCGATGGTTATGTTGTGAAATCAACAATGGACCATTACGCGGCATCTAACCCACTGAATAAAGAAGTGGTTCGTGAAGCTGGCGCATGGTTGGTGAACTTCAACAACACGCCGGTTCTGTGGGCTATTCCGGTACTGGGTGTGGTTCTGCCTCTGCTGACCATTCTGACTGCACGTATGGATAAAGCGGCGTGGGCGTTTGTGTTCTCCTCCCTGACGCTGGCCTGCATCATCCTGACTGCCGGTATTGCAATGTTCCCGTTTGTGATGCCGTCCAGCACCATGATGAACGCAAGTCTGACAATGTGGGATGCAACTTCCAGCCAGCTGACGCTTAACGTCATGACCTGGGTTGCGGTGGTTCTGGTACCGATCATTCTGCTCTACACCGCCTGGTGCTACTGGAAAATGTTCGGTCGTATCACCAAAGAAGATATTGAACGTAACACCCACTCTCTGTACTAAGTAAGGAGCTAAAAATGTGGTATTTCGCATGGATTCTGGGAACGCTTCTTGCCTGTTCGTTTGGGGTAATCACCGCGCTGGCGCTTGAGCACGTCGAATCAGGCAAAGCCGGTCAAGAAGACATCTGATGAGTAAGATTATCGCAACCTTGTATGCGGTAATGGACAAGCGCCCCCTGCGGGCGCTTTCCTTCGTGATGGCGCTTCTGTTAGCAGGATGTATGTTTTGGGACCCGTCACGTTTCGCCGCGAAGACCAGTGAACTGGAAATCTGGCATGGTTTATTGCTGATGTGGGCCGTCTGTGCTGGTGTTATTCACGGCGTGGGCTTTCGTCCGCAGAAGGTTCTCTGGCAAGGGATTTTTTGCCCTTTGCTTGCCGATATTGTTCTCATTGTCGGGCTGATTTTCTTCTTCTTTTAAATCAGAATTCTCTTTAAAAATTTATGGGCCGCTTCAGGCCCATAAATTTTTACGCTCCCTTAACTTGCCCTCATTCCCAAACCTCAATCGCGCGCGTATAGTAGCAGCGTTTAAAAGCTCTAACTTTTGTTGCATTACCGGGATGTAAAGTGAATACAACGCTGTTTCGATGGCCGGTTCGCGTCTACTATGAAGATACCGATGCCGGTGGTGTGGTGTACCACGCCAGTTACGTCGCTTTTTATGAAAGAGCACGCACAGAGATGCTGCGTCATCATCACTTCAGTCAGCAGGCGCTGATGGCTGAACGCGTTGCCTTTGTGGTGCGTAAAATGACGGTGGAATATTATGCACCTGCGCGGCTCGACGATATGCTCGAAATACAGACTGAAATAACATCAATGCGTGGCACCTCTTTGGTTTTCACGCAACGTATTGTCAACGCCGAGAATACTTTGCTGAATGAAGCAGAGGTTCTGGTTGTTTGCGTTGACCCACTCAAAATGAAGCCTCGTGCGCTTCCCAAGTCTATTGTCGCGGAGTTTAAGCAGTGACTGACATGAATATCCTTGATTTGTTCCTGAAGGCTAGCCTTCTGGTTAAACTTATCATGTTGATTTTGATTGGTTTTTCAATCGCATCCTGGGCCATTATTATCCAGCGGACCCGTATTCTTAACGCAGCGGCGCGCGAAGCCGAAGCGTTTGAAGATAAATTCTGGTCTGGAATCGAACTTTCTCGCCTCTATCAAGAGAGCCAGGGGAAACGGGATAATCTGACCGGTTCGGAACAAATCTTTTACAGCGGGTTCAAAGAGTTTGTGCGCCTACATCGTGCCAATAGCCATGCGCCGGAAGCCGTAGTGGAAGGGGCGTCGCGAGCGATGCGTATTTCCATGAACCGTGAACTTGAAAATCTGGAAACGCACATTCCGTTCCTCGGTACGGTTGGCTCCATCAGCCCGTATATTGGTCTGTTTGGTACGGTCTGGGGGATCATGCACGCCTTTATCGCCCTCGGGGCGGTAAAACAAGCAACACTGCAAATGGTTGCGCCCGGTATCGCAGAAGCGTTGATTGCGACGGCAATTGGTCTGTTCGCCGCAATTCCGGCGGTAATGGCTTATAACCGCCTCAACCAGCGCGTAAACAAACTGGAACTGAATTACGACAACTTTATGGAAGAGTTTACCGCGATTCTGCACCGCCAGGCGTTTACCGTTAGCGAGAGCAACAAGGGGTAAGCCATGGCCAGAGCGCGTGGACGAGGTCGTCGCGATCTCAAGTCCGAAATCAACATTGTACCGTTGCTGGACGTACTGCTGGTGCTGTTGCTGATCTTTATGGCGACAGCGCCCATCATCACCCAGAGCGTGGAGGTCGATCTGCCAGACGCTACTGAATCACAGGCGGTGAGCAGTAACGATAATCCGCCAGTGATTGTTGAAGTGTCTGGTATTGGTCAGTACACCGTGGTGGTTGAGAAAGATCGCCTGGAGCGTTTACCACCAGAGCAGGTGGTGGCGGAAGTGTCCAGCCGTTTCAAGGCCAACCCGAAAACGGTCTTTCTGATCGGTGGCGCAAAAGATGTGCCTTACGATGAAATAATTAAAGCACTGAACTTGTTACATAGTGCGGGTGTGAAATCGGTTGGTTTAATGACGCAGCCTATCTAAACATCTGCGTTTCCCTTGCTTGAAAGAGAGCGGGTAACAGGCGAACAGTTTTTGGAAACCGAGAGTGTCAAAGGCAACCGAACAAAACGACAAGCTCAAGCGGGCGATAATTATTTCAGCAGTGCTGCATGTCATCTTATTTGCGGCGCTGATCTGGAGTTCGTTCGATGAGAATATAGAAGCTTCAGCCGGAGGCGGCGGTGGTTCGTCCATCGACGCTGTCATGGTTGATTCAGGTGCGGTAGTTGAGCAGTACAAACGCATGCAAAGCCAGGAATCAAGCGCGAAGCGTTCTGATGAGCAGCGCAAGATGAAGGAACAGCAGGCTGCTGAAGAACTGCGTGAGAAACAAGCGGCTGAACAGGAACGCCTGAAGCAACTTGAGAAAGAGCGGTTAGCTGCTCAGGAACAGAAAAAGCAGGCTGAAGAAGCCGCAAAACAGGCCGAGTTAAAGCAGAAGCAAGCGGAAGAGGCGGCAGCGAAAGCGGCGGCAGATGCTAAAGCGAAGGCTGAAGCGGATGCAAAAGCTGCGGAAGAAGCAGCGAAGAAAGCGGCTGCAGACGCGAAGAAAAAAGCAGAAGCAGAAGCCGCCAAAGCCGCAGCCGAAGCGCAGAAAAAAGCCGAAGCAGCCGCTGCGGCGCTGAAGAAGAAAGCGGAAGCGGCAGAAGCAGCTGCAGCTGAAGCAAGAAAAAAAGCGGCAACTGAAGCTGCTGAAAAAACCAAGGCAGAAGCTGAGAAGAAAGCGGCTGCTGAAAAGGCTGCAGCTGATAAGAAAGCAGCGGCAGAGAAAGCTGCAGCCGACAAAAAAGCAGCAGAAAAAGCGGCTGCTGAAAAGGCAGCAGCTGATAAGAAAGCAGCGGCAGAAAAAGCCGCCGCAGACAAAAAAGCGGCAGCGGCAAAAGCTGCAGCTGAAAAAGCCGCTGCAGCAAAAGCTGCCGCAGAGGCAGATGATATTTTCGGTGAGCTAAGCTCTGGTAAGAATGCACCGAAAACGGGGGGAGGGGCGAAAGGGAACAATGCTTCGCCTGCCGGGAGTGGTAATACTAAAAACAATGGCGCATCAGGGGCCGATATCAATAACTATGCCGGGCAGATTAAATCTGCTATCGAAAGTAAGTTCTATGACGCATCGTCCTATGCAGGCAAGACCTGTACGCTGCGCATAAAACTGGCACCCGATGGTATGTTACTGGATATCAAACCTGAAGGTGGCGATCCCGCACTTTGTCAGGCTGCGTTGGCAGCAGCTAAACTTGCGAAGATCCCGAAACCACCAAGCCAGGCAGTATATGAAGTGTTCAAAAACGCGCCATTGGACTTCAAACCGTAATCGCGATGCTGACTGTTCCGACGGTCAACATCAGACACCGGTTGCCACGGGGTTCTGGTAGTTTTGTGTATTTTAGTTTGTTAACATTCTGCTAAATTATCGTGGGCCATCGGTCCAGATAAGGGAGATATGATGAAGCAGGCATTACGAGTAGCATTTGGTTTTCTCATACTGTGGGCATCAGTTCTGCATGCTGAAGTCCGCATTGTGATCGACAGCGGTGTAGATTCCGGTCGTCCTATTGGCGTTGTTCCTTTCCAGTGGGCGGGTCCTGGTGCAGCACCTGAAGATATTGGCGGCATCGTTGCTGCTGACTTGCGTAACAGCGGTAAATTTAATCCATTAGATCGCGCTCGTCTGCCACAGCAGCCGGGTAGTGCGCAGGAAGTTCAACCAGCTGCATGGTCTGCGCTGGGTATTGACGCTGTGGTTGTCGGCCAGGTCACTCCGAATCCGGACGGCTCTTACAATGTTGCTTATCAACTTGTGGACACTGGCGGCGCACCGGGTACTGTACTTGCTCAGAACTCGTACAAAGTGAACAAGCAGTGGCTGCGTTATGCTGGTCATACCGCCAGTGACGAAGTGTTTGAAAAACTGACCGGCATTAAAGGTGCGTTCCGTACCCGTATTGCCTACGTTGTTCAGACCAACGGCGGTCAGTTCCCGTATGAACTGCGCGTATCTGACTATGACGGTTACAACCAGTTTGTCGTTCACCGTTCTCCGCAGCCGCTGATGTCTCCGGCGTGGTCACCAGACGGTTCTAAACTGGCTTATGTGACCTTCGAAAGCGGTCGTTCCGCGCTGGTCATCCAAACGCTGGCAAATGGCGCTGTACGTCAGGTGGCTTCATTCCCGCGTCACAACGGTGCACCTGCATTCTCGCCAGACGGCAGCAAACTGGCATTCGCCTTGTCGAAAACCGGTAGCCTGAACCTGTACGTAATGGATTTGGCTTCTGGTCAGATCCGCCAGGTGACTGATGGTCGCAGTAACAATACCGAACCGACCTGGTTCCCGGACAGCCAGAACCTGGCATTTACTTCTGACCAGGCCGGTCGTCCGCAGGTTTATAAAGTGAATATCAACGGCGGTGCGCCACAACGTATTACCTGGGAAGGTTCGCAGAACCAGGATGCGGATGTCAGCAGCGACGGTAAATTTATGGTAATGGTCAGCTCCAATGGTGGGCAGCAGCACATTGCCAAACAAGATCTGGCAACGGGAGGCGTACAAGTTCTGTCGTCCACGTTCCTGGATGAAACGCCAAGTCTGGCACCTAACGGCACTATGGTAATCTACAGCTCTTCTCAGGGGATGGGATCCGTGCTGAATTTGGTTTCTACAGATGGGCGTTTCAAAGCGCGTCTTCCGGCAACTGATGGACAGGTCAAATTCCCTGCCTGGTCGCCGTATCTGTGATAATAATTAATTGAATAGTAAAGGAATCATTGAAATGCAACTGAACAAAGTGCTGAAAGGGCTGATGATTGCTCTGCCTGTTATGGCAATTGCGGCATGTTCTTCCAACAAGAACGCCAGCAATGACGGCAGCGAAGGCATGCTGGGTGCCGGCACTGGTATGGATGCGAACGGCGGCAATGGCAACATGTCTTCCGAAGAGCAGGCTCGTCTGCAAATGCAACAGCTGCAGCAGAACAACATCGTTTACTTCGATCTGGACAAGTACGATATCCGTTCTGACTTCGCTCAAATGCTGGATGCACATGCAAACTTCCTGCGTAGCAACCCGTCTTACAAAGTCACCGTAGAAGGTCACGCGGACGAACGTGGTACTCCGGAATACAACATCTCCCTGGGTGAACGTCGTGCGAACGCCGTTAAGATGTACCTGCAGGGTAAAGGCGTTTCTGCAGACCAGATCTCCATCGTTTCTTACGGTAAAGAAAAACCTGCAGTACTGGGTCATGACGAAGCGGCATACTCCAAAAACCGTCGTGCGGTACTGGTTTACTAAGAGAATTGCATGAGCAGTAACTTCAGACATCAACTATTGAGTCTGTCGTTACTGGTTGGTATAGCGGCCCCCTGGGCCGCTTTTGCTCAGGCACCAATCAGTAGTGTCGGCTCAGGCTCGGTCGAAGACCGCGTCACTCAACTTGAGCGTATTTCTAATGCTCACAGCCAGCTTTTAACCCAACTCCAGCAACAACTCTCTGATAATCAATCCGATATTGATTCCCTGCGTGGTCAGATTCAGGAAAATCAGTATCAACTGAATCAGGTCGTGGAGCGGCAAAAGCAGATCCTGTTGCAGATCGATAGCCTCAGCAGCGGTGGTGCAGCGGCGCAATCAACCAGCGGCGATCAAAGCGGTGCGGCGGCATCAACGACGCCGACAGCTGATGCTGGTACTGCGAATGCTGGCGCGCCGGTGAAAAGCGGTGATGCAAACACGGATTACAATGCAGCTATTGCGCTGGTGCAGGATAAATCCCGCCAGGATGACGCAATGGTGGCATTTCAGAATTTCATCAAAAATTACCCTGATTCAACTTACCTGCCAAACGCCAATTATTGGCTGGGTCAGTTAAACTACAACAAGGGTAAAAAAGATGATGCGGCGTATTATTTTGCTTCGGTAGTGAAAAACTATCCGAAGTCACCGAAGGCTGCAGATGCGATGTTTAAAGTCGGCGTCATCATGCAGGACAAAGGTGACACCGCAAAAGCGAAAGCTGTATATCAGCAGGTTATCAGTAAATACCCTGGGACTGATGGCGCAAAACAGGCGCAAAAACGTCTGAACGCGATGTAATGCATAACACACGACCAGAAGTCGCATTATTTCTGGTCGTGTCGTGCGAATCATAAGCAGTTGAGTGATCTACATCGAAATTTTTGTTGCGCTCAAGTCTGAAATCAGTAATATATGCCGCCGTTGCCACGGGATATCAAACAAGCCGAAAGCAACGAAAAAGTGGGTCGTTAGCTCAGTTGGTAGAGCAGTTGACTTTTAATCAATTGGTCGCAGGTTCGAATCCTGCACGACCCACCA